>RGER01000100.1 GCA_009917815.1 Actinomycetota bacterium | reverse complement strand
CAGATTCCAATGCCCTGATCAAGGACATCCGTGCGCTTGAAAAGGCCATCTGGAAGCACAGCACACAGAAATACCTCGGCATCTTCGCTTTGAACGAGGGTAAAGTGGCACAGCCTTTCGCGGAGTTTGCCGCGTTCCATGCTTCCACTGAGACAGGCTGGATCGTTGAGGACCCCGGTGTATTCGGACCAGCTCTTCAAGAACGCCTTCGGTCAAATGGGACCACCCACCTCTTGTTCGTGGGGTACGAAGTGGCAGCGGCGGCCCTGGAAGCAAAAAAGCAGGGGTTTCAGGTCTGCATCTTTCAGCCTGCAACGCGTGCCAAGGTACCCTTGCCTTTAGAGGAGATGAAGGCCGCAGGCATCGTGCTTGCAGAGAATACGGAAAAATTAGTTGCAGACTTTATTCAGGGGCTTTCACTTGGTATGACCTACCGGTATTGCGTTCACTGTGACTGGGGGAACCGGATTCCTCGCTGGTGTACTCACCAGATGGGTGAGTTCTTGTGGTATGCGCTGATGCGCGTTCGCATTGCTCTGAATGCAGTTATTGACTCTGGTTTTGAAGGGTCCATGGACCCGCTGACCTACTTGGCAAATAAGGCGATTAAGCAGCGACCAATGGGTTATTGGCGCTGCACGTACGAACAAAAGCATGAACTTGAAGAGGCAATTGATATGGCGACGACTGCAGGCATTCCCACGGGCAACGCAATCTATATATCTTCCTTTACATGGAATTCTAGGGCGAGCACAGACCCCTATTCGGTGATCTCCCAGATGAAAGAGGTGGAGGCACTGAAGGAAGAGGTCGCCATGCTGAAGGCTCAACTCGCGGCGGCAGAGGCCAAAACCAAGCCCGAATCACCATCATTCTACGTAAGCGACGAGGAGGGAACGGTTTAGATTGCTATCCATATTACAGAGTGCATATTTTGATTTTTTGAATAAAATTGAAATAGCACTTAGTATAACCATAAGCACCGCCACCATGGAAACCATGTCCATCACGAAACCACCTCCAGAGGAGTGGAGAATAAAGAACGCAGAGGTTTGGGACAAGATTGAGTGCGCTCTTTCCACCCTGTCGGCAGAAGGGATGTTCGCTTCGCTTGAATGCTTCACATATAGTAAACATCGTGAGCCCCTTGCTCCTCCAGGCAAAGAGGCCCAGATTGCGTGTACCCTCTACTTCCGAGGCACAGACGTGGATGCCTGGAAATTAGATAAGAGCCGAGAGGCCATGCGGGACTCCAGCGGAAACTGTACATTCTGTGGAACACACAAGGATACCCCGCGTGAGGATCTGGACTTACCCGCACATCTTGTGCGTGGGCCGCGCAGCCCAGATAAGACCAACGCCAGATTCCGTTGCCCTATCAAGTTCTGCCGGCACTGGGCACCACCTTCCTTCCAGCGTAAAACCTACTCTGGCTTCTTTCGCGCCGTCTATAACGGAGAGGCTATCTTTGAGGGCCCCTGTCGCGAAAGGGGTGATCTGGATTCGGAGCCCATGACGAACAAGGAGCAGATTGAGGCGATTAAGCGCGTAATCACCGAGGCCTTCTGTTCCACCCATGTTCCATGATTAAAAAAATTGAAATTAGCGACTAATACTATTTTTGTTACAGCATGCTAAAAGCGGGTGACAGCGCAATCTACACGACATCTCTTGGGAACAAGTTCTCTGTTCTCATCTTGGATGTCTTGGAACCAGGGTCCTACTTGATTCGGCGCGATGGAGTGTATTATGAGGGAACCCATGCGCCAGATTTCAGGGTGTACGAGGGTCGCACACCCAACCTCCGTGAGTGGAAGGACCCCGCAATCTTTAGTGGGAAGGGTTGGGCCACTCTTGAGTACCGCGCGCCAGAGCCTGGAGATGACGAAAAACGGGCGATCTGGGACGCCAAGCTCAAGAAATACGAGGAAGAGATTGATGCAAAGTGGCTCAGCTATGCGCAAATCAAGAAGGGGGCCACTGTGGAGTGCTACGAGTGGAATTCTTGGACTGGCGAACGCTTCTTAAAGTGCGCGGGAAAGGTAACCTTTGTGAGATGGGACTTCTCATGCTACGTAAGCGACGCGGAAGGAAACGAGTACAGTTCATTACTTTCTAAAGTCAGAGTGATTGAAGACGCGCCTACCGAGACCATCTGCTACTAAAAAATGATCGTTGATTGCCCACCCCTCCCCTCTTATTTTTTGTTTAGCGCCACCACGTTGCGGGGGCCGTGCCCATGTTGAACTTGCTGGGTCCCTCAACCAATGTCCACGGCTGGGAAAACGATTGGAAGTGCTTCATAGTCCACTGCAGCAGGGTCTCCACGCTGATGTTCCCCCGTTTTGCAATGTATTCTAGCGCGTCCTCGTGGGTTTTAATGGTCTTGGGGTCAGTCTGACCCGAATGCTTTGCAAGGTGCTTGGCGAAGCGCTTGGTGATCGGTGAGGGCCAGTTGGGGTGGTTGTAGTCGGGCTTCGGCTTTCCGCAGCCCACACAGGAGACACGTGTCGTCTCAGGCACAGGCGCAGCCACAGGCTCAAGAGGAGGGCAATCAATGCAGCCGGTCGTCCCGCACACCTTGGGCTCATCGGGTACAATGGGAGGCGCAAGGTCAGCACCAAACATCTCCTTGTATTGCTCCTCCGTGAGAGCCATACACATACCCTCCGTGGAGGGCTCCGTCTCCATGATGCCAGGCAAGGCCGTGGAAGGGCTCTCCACCAAGAGGCAGGGCCGCGAAGGGGCAAGCAGGGGCCTCAGGAAATTCAGTGCCCTCTCCTTGTCCTCCTCTTTGATCTCCTCCTTGATGCGGATGATGGGTGGGGGGCGGGGCGATGAAGCGCCACGGGCCTCCCCTGGTGCTACCGCTTGCGGAAGCGCCTCCCCTCCGAAGAGCTCGGGGTTAGATTTCATGAGCTTTATGGTAGGGTTCACGAGCTGAAGCAACTCCGCGTTCTTCTTCTGTAGCTCCTTGTTCTCCTTCTGCAGCTGCTCTGTCTCCCATGCCATCATCTTGGCATTTTCCTTGGCGATTTCCTTCAGGTGGCGCTGAACCATCTGCTTGTCCTCTTCTATTTGCTGCCGCAACCCCTTGTTCTCTGCATTCAGCCTCTCAAGGTCCGAGCGCATGGCCTGGAAGAGCTGGGTGGCCGCGTCCACCTCGCCCTGAAGCTTCTTCGCCGAATCCTGGGCACGAATCAGGTCAGTCTTGGCTGAGGTAAGCTCCTTGCGAAGGCCCTCTACCACCTGCTTAGCGGAGATTAACGCCAAGCTGTACCCCTCCTCCGTCCCCTCCAGGTTGCCCTTGGCCGAGGCGAGTTCCATGCGAAGCGCCTCCACCTGGGCCTCAAGCTTCTCGTTCGCCTCTGCCATGTCGTCAAGCTCCTGCTTCAGGTCCGCCTGTGCCAGGAGCGCTTCGTCTCGCTCTCCCACGAGGCGGATGTAGGCGTCCTGGTGATTGGCTCCCTCCTTGCGCACAAGCTCAAGCTCTTCGCAAACCGCCTTGTACACCGGGTTCCACTTTTGGTCTGCGTCTGCGTAGCCCATGGCGTAGCCGCGGCGGTCGTGCTCCCCGCACTTCTTGTCGCACTCCGCGCGCATCTTGTCCCTGATGTCAATGAGGGGAGCCAGGCACTTCGCATATTTAGCGTTGTCCTGCAACCGCAACTCCTGGTGCCGCTTCTCCACGGCCTCCATGTCCTCGCAGCGCGCACGCTCAATGTTCGCCAGCATCTCCTCGTGCTTAGTCTTCATCTCATCCAGCTTCTGCTTCATCTCACCCTGGAGGCGCTCCTCCACGGCTTGAAGCTCCTCTGCATGCCTAGACCTCAGCCTGCGCACGGTGGCCTGCTCGGTCAGGAACATCGCGGCGAGACGCTGCACGATGGGCGTGTCCTTTGACACAAGCGCCCAGCCCGTCGTCTCTCGCGCCCACTCTATCTGGCACCACTTCTCATGGGTCCAGGTGTCCTTCCACCAGGGCGCAAAGGAGGGCGGGAGGCGGGCCAGGCACTCTGCAGCGCGCTTATCCAGCATCTTCCCCTCTACACTTGCATCGTGCGCTTCAAGTTCACCGTCGTAGGAGCCAGCGGCGGCGGCGACGGTGTCGCGGCAGTTGTCCGCCCGCTGGCGCAGGATCAAGAGGCGAAGCGCGTCCTTCCCGTGGGCCGAGGCGTGCGCAAACTCCTCGGTGTAGTATTTCAGGGAGTCCTCAAAGTGTTCGGCGCAGATGTAGCAGAGGCCCTCTGCGATCTTGAACAGAGCCTCCTCGCCTGCTATCTCAATGCCACAGGTATCGCAGGTGCAGAGGGCGGAGGCGGAGTCGTCTAGCACGGCAGAGGGCATCTCCTCCGCCTGGTACTCTCGGGCCTCTAAGGTCGCGCGGATCTTCTCAATGGCGGCGATGGCGGTAGTAAACTCTTGCTGCAAGTTTGCGTCCATTTTGAAATGGGGTGTACTATACTAGGGAAATATATGAGCGCTCAATTTTTTCAAAAAAATAGGTATTATACATGGTCTGGATGCTGTTTACGTAGAAGAGGATTTCGGGAGAAAGTCCAGAGGTGGCGGGGGTGCAGGATCTAATGCAGAGGGTGTAGGCGATGGAGGTAGGAACACGCGACACACCCCATAATCGCGGTGTAATGCAGGCACGATGTAGTCTTCTGTCCGTGGCAGAAGCGCGGCTGCATTCGGCTCCTCCATTTCCTTCTGTGCTTCCAGCGCCTTCTCATAGGCCTGCATTGAAGGGATGTAGAAGCCTCTGATCAACTTGGCCTCAAATGCGTCCACAAGCCCATGCTTGTCCTCGGGGAGGGACATCTTGAGATCACGAACGGGAATGTGCTTTTGGAGGCCATCCTCAGATTTGATGACGGGGATAACCCAAAGCCCGTCATCCTTACGGAACCTAATCAGGGAGTCTGCAGAGGAGATTGCGAAGATCCTCCAGCCGTAAATGTCAATCTCGCCGCTACTGCGCCTAACTGTAACGTAGCGGGACAGAAGATCGGTGTTCTGGAAGAGCGGGTCTTGCCTGTAATCCTTGAGATTGACAAGTTTGTTTCTGCCCATCCAGGCTTCTGCGTCACGGTTTGCCCATGCCTGGTGCTCGGGGTCCTTACATGCAAGAATGGCGAACCGATATTCGCAATGGGCGTAGTGGTTCTCGGGCTTCCCGCAGTAGGCGCAAATGGGCATAAACAGTACAGTGCGTATGGGCACGGCGGATAACTTGAGTTGTTGGCTCATGGTGGTGTTACTATATTGATAGCAGGT
>RGER01000099.1 GCA_009917815.1 Actinomycetota bacterium | reverse complement strand
GAAACCGGAATTGGTCGCGCCGCGAATCTCGCACTTGCCGCACTCCCTGGTTTCACTTTGCCGGGAGACACTTCAGCTTCAAACCGGTATTACTTACGAGATATCACGACACCGTTTGTCATGGTGGATGGTCGAATCCGCGTACCCAAGGGCCCGGGAATCGGTGTCGAGATCGATCACGCATTCCTTGAAAGCGTGACTTTGAGCAAACGTACGATCTAGATTTTTACTAAACAGAACGGGTGACCGATCGGGTCAAAATAGACCCGAAAGTTATCCTGTGGGTTTGAACTAGGTTGAACTTCAGACTTGGTTGCACCAATGGAGAGGATTTCTGCCTCCGCACTATCTAGATCGATTACGTCAAAATCGAGATGCGCTTGTTGTGGAACCGGGCCTTCTGGCCAAGTCGGTGGAATGAAATTTTCGATGCGTTGGAATGCGATGCGAGTAGTTCCGTCGATTTTCAATTCCACCCAAAGCGGAAGTCCAGCGGCATTTCGGTGGGCAATAACCACTTCACCATCGACGATCGCGGCGTAAAAGGTAGCAAGCGCAAGAGCGTCGGAAGCATCAAGAGCAGTAAGTGAATATGTAGCGATGGCCATTGACCATTCCTCTCCCAAGAAGTGAATGGATCCGATCTTAACTATCTAATTGCGCAACGCCCGATATGCGAGCGATGGCAAACCGCTTAATCTCTCCAGAGATTTGATCAAAGGCAGTGACATATCCAGCGGCAATCGCCATCGGTTCGATGATCCTGTGCGTCAGTCCTCCGTCGGTATCTGCGTATCCGATCCAAAGAGATCCGCCGGTACCGCTCATCTCTTGGAGAAAGCGCAAAGTATCGCTTGCGGTAGTGCGTGGAGTCTTTGCGAGTGGAGGCAAAGTACGTTGTTGCGTTGAGACGTGTTCACCAGTACGTAAGGCGCGCAAGGCGGCAGTGAGCAGTTCCGGAGTTGGAATTGAATAGTCGCCAATGAGTCGTGGCGGGCGGGGTCTTGATTTAGATCTTTTAGCTGAAGGTGAGGTGAGAGTGGTCAAGCCATCGTTACCCTCGGCCGCGGGAGCGTAGCCATTTGAACGCAACGTCTCTAGGACTTCTTCAAGTGGGGCTGGCGAAATGATTACTGTAGGGGCAAGACGACGAAGTTCGAGAGCGACCAGGCGCTTATCTTGCATCGCTTCAGCCAGGATCGCTTCATCATCACACCGTAAGTATGAGTGCATGGCGCCGACGCGGAGGCGTCCGTATCTCTTGGCAATGTCATGAATTTGGTAGGTAAGCGACTGTGGCACGTCAGTTTTTGAAGTCTTCTTGATAAATGCTTCGATCTTTTCCGCGTCGTAACCCATATCGAGTGCATGGCGCAGAGATTTTTCAGAGAATCTAAAGACTGTTGCAGTGCCGCGACTTTCAACCTCAGCCATCAATGAAATTTCCCGAAAGATTTCAGGGTAGAGCGGTCCAGGAGCGATAGCGGTGTGGTCTCCCTGGAGGAGAACATGATCTATTAAAGGTGGAAGTTGATTCGCGAGAGATGTGGGTTCTTCGTCAGCGAGTAATTGCCTTGCAAATGATGTGAACGCTCCACGTCCGGTGATTCCTAGCCAGTGGGCTTCGCGCACTGTCCACTCAACAAATTCTGCCTGCAAATGTTTTGCCCGCCGCGGCCTATTCCAGGCTACGAGATCAATGAGCGAATCTAGTGTGGGTGCCAGGTCAGCATGAGTTGCTAATAATTCGAGAGTGAGTGCGCGCAGCCCAGGTGCAGCGGCTCGGTCCAATTCGGGGCCAAGAGGAGCCACGCCTTTGCCCTCTCTCGGAGCACAGAGACCAGCAGTTCGAGAAGTAATGAGCCATTGAGCGGCAATCTCTCTCCAACGTTCAACGGGCGTGCGTGCAAGCCAAAGATCGTATGCAGTTGTTGGCAGAATGCGGTCATCCATATCTATGGAGACCAGGCCTATTGCGAATGCGCTTTCTGCAACGAATGCTGCGCAGGCTTCGGTCACTCCTAAGAGTTGCGCTGCACGTTTGAGTTCTCGGATACTCATTCCGCCGCTACGAAGAGCACTTCCAGGTTCGCGCGACCATGCTTCAAGAAGATCCTCAACCCACATTAAGAAAGTTGCAGCTTCATGTGCTCCAGCGCGATCTGCATCCTTAACATGCTCGCCGATGAGTAATGGCTCAACCGAGTGGTACTCGTGATGGACTTTATCTCCACGTAACGCAATCGCATTCTCTGCGGGAAGCATCACGTGATGTGAATCCGCGATCACCAGGATTTTATTGTCTAACAACCATTGCATTCCTGGACCTGGATTCTTCAGATCCTTCACGCTCCCGCGCGATGGACCCCAAGTCAGCTTCTTCAACATTTCTTGGGAGGCATCGGGCGCTTTCTTTAGGTCTATTTTTTCCACGCGACTGCCAAGACGTTGTCCGAGGCCACATAATTCTGGGCCGAAAGTCTCTCGTACTCCTCGAGGAATCCGATAAGCGCCCTGATCCTTGTAAAGCAAGCAAAGTCGATAAAGGTGCGCGATCACATTCGATGAGGGAACCTTTGTATATCTTTCGACCTCTTCAAGAGAAACAGGTTCCTCTAGACAAGCCATGAGTTCTAGAACCTCAAGTTCCCATTGATTTAGTGTGTCCAAAGCTCGTGAAATGCTCGGAGTGGAATTTGCTCGTGCGGCCAAGGCGCTGATATCGGGCGGTACTGGAGAGAGTAAATCCGGGCGGGCAGCGAGCAATGCAGCCAATGCCGCATCATCGCGACCACGAAGGTCGTCGGCGAATGAACGATGCGTTGGCTTTGACATAACCGTCTAACGATACCGGCAAAGTGAGCGGGGCGAAAATTAGGGCTAGCCGCGGGCTGCGACGATGATCCCCACGATTGCAAGCCAAGGTGCGAGTGCTCGTACGATTCGTCGCGCATGGCGGAAATCGTGGATCGGCCAATCGACTCGTTTTGCATGGCGCCGCAACTTTGTATCTGGATTAATCACATGCGGTTCACCCACTGCCGAAAGCATGGGTAAGTCGTTGGCACTATCTGAGTAGGCAATACAATTAGCCAAGTCAACGTGGCGACTCTCCGTTAGCTTTGCGACTGCATCAGCCTTTGCCTTTCCATGTAGGAGTTCGCCTACAAGAAAGCCGGTATAAATTCCATCTTTAGATTCAGCAACCGTGCCAAGCGCTCCGCTTAGCCCTAAGCGATCCACCATCACATTGGCTACTTCGATAGGTGTTGCAGTGACCAACCAAACCTCATCGCCGGCTGCAAGATGAGCGCGCGCTAAATCCAAGGTGCCATTCCAAATGGCTTCCTTTATTCGCTCCTCATAGATCTCCTCGGCAATCTCGCCGAGCTGTGAGACTCGTTGTCCCTTGATAAACGCGAGTGCGCTCTCGCGAATATGGACCATTTCTCCTTTGCGCTCTTTTCCACTGATTCGAAATCTCAGTTGGGCTAACGCGTATTGAGTGAGCTCGCGAGGTGCAAAGAAGCCGCGCTTGTAGAGACCACGCGCCATGAGAAAGAGCGTTGAGCCCCGGAGCATGGTGTTATCGACATCGAAGAAGGCCATCCGCCCCGAGGCAGGTCCTGGGCTCGGTTGGCTCTCAGGAAGGGTCACTTGGACAGCCTAAGGGAAGGCTTTCAAATGAGCTTACTTATTCAACTACTCTTGCCCTGTGACTATCGTGCACTTCCTTCGCCACGGCGAGGTCTTTAATCCGACCAAAGTCCTTTATGGGCGGCTGCCGGGCTTTCGACTTTCAGACCGTGGTTTAGCGATGGCTGAACGAATTGGCGAGTGGGGCGGCGATAGGGATATCACTTCGGTGCATGCATCCTCCTTGGAGCGCGCGCAACAAACCGCCACACCGCTCGCACTTCGAAGAGGCATCAGTATCACAACTGATGATCGATTGATTGAATCATTAAACGTCTTTGAAGGAGAGAGATTCTCGGTCGGAGATGGCGTCCTCCGTAAGCCGAGCGCTTGGCGTCACCTTTGGAATCCTTGGAAGCCCTCGTGGGGCGAACCATATAAGGAAGTTGTCGCGCGTATGATGGCCGCGGCTCAAGCTGCTCGTCTTGCCGCCGATGGACACGAGGCGCTCTGCGTTTCTCACCAACTGCCGATCTGGATCCTTCGTTCTGCAATTGAAGGGCGACCTTTCTTTCATGATCCACGAAAGCGAGAGTGCTCGCTCGCGTCGGTCACTTCTATCGTCTTCGATAATGAAGGGAAAGTGACAGATTTGCGCTACAGCGAACCTGCGCGAGATCTCTTACCATGATGAAACGGCTTCTTCCGTTTGTATTCATGTCAACGCTGCTTGTCGCTTGTGGTGCGGGAACCTCATCTCCCGGAAATGGGTCCTCCTATGTTGCGGGCAATGGTGCCGTTACATTCATCGCGCCCAACGATCGTGAACTGGCCCCCAAGATTGCGGGCACCGGATTAGATGGCGCCACGATTGCTCCGCTTCAAGGCGTGAGCGTGCTCAATGTGTGGGCATCGTGGTGCGGACCCTGCCGAGCTGAGGCGCCCACTTTGCAGGCAATTTCTCTGCAATATCCGACTGTTCATTTCTTAGGGTTACTCACGCGTGATGATGACGATGCAGCACGCGCATTCCTGCGCCGTTTCAAGATCACATACCCAAGCGTCCACGACGATGATCTAATTTTAAAGTTTGGAAAGACTCTTCCGCCGAACGCGATTCCATCCACCGTTATTCTTGATGCAAAAAATCGCATTGCTGCTCGTATTTCCGGTGAAGTAACAGTTGCTGGGTTACGTGAATTACTCAATAAGGTGTTGGCAGAGTGATCACAAACTTTTCCAACACAGTGATAGACGGTTCACTCTTTCTAGCGATACCTATCGCACTGCTCGTTGGCCTCATCTCTTTTCTTTCGCCATGTGTGCTTCCGCTCGTGCCCGGGTACCTTTCTTTCGCGGCCGGTTTGAGCGCCGTAAGCGCTACTTCCAAGCGCGCTCGTTTGCGCGTATTTCTTGGTTCACTCTTCTTTGTCTTGGGATTCACGCTGGTATTCGTCAGTTACGGCTCTCTCTTTGGCGGGCTTGGCCTGCTCTTGGCTAAACACCAAAGCGCTCTTACTCGCGTGCTGGGAGTAGTGACGATTCTTATGGGGCTGCTCTTTGCTGGCGTCTTTAAGCAAACCCGACAATGGCGACCAAAGATGCGCACAGATGGTGGTCTTTGGGGAGCCCCACTTCTAGGAATACTCTTTGGCCTTGGCTGGACTCCCTGC
>RGER01000098.1 GCA_009917815.1 Actinomycetota bacterium | reverse complement strand
TCGACGTTCCTGGCCCCTCATGCACGTTGGTCGCCATCGATCGCATTCCTTTTCCTCGCCCAGATGAACCGATTACGAGTGCGCGATCTGCTGAGGCAGATGCCGCTGGTGGTAGTGGATTCATGCAAGTCTCACTCCCCCGTGCTGCACTTATGCTGGCGCAAGGAACTGGACGTTTAATTAGGTCAATGGAGGATCGCGGAGTAGTGGCTATTCTCGATCCTCGCATCGTTACCAAGAGGTACGGATCGATTCTTCTTAACTCAATGCCCCCGCTCTGGCGGACGAGCGACGGTGCGGTGGTGAAGGAAGCGCTTAAGCGCTTGGACCTTCTGCACACCACACCAGAACTCGATACCGCAGAGTAGTTTCGAGTTATTTCTTCAACGCGTTACGGAGCGCCTCACGATCACGTACATAATCATCGTGTGCGATCTCTCCACGGGCAAAACGGTGGTCCAAAATATCGATCGCTGACTCTTTACCGTGATGTGATTGCCCATCTCTCAATGTACGAATGCTCCACAGAACTAGCACACCGAGAAGCACAAAAATTATTACAGCGGTGATGCCCATGAATGCGCCACCACCATGTACGTGTCCGTAATCCCAGTCATCCATCATTGCTATACCTACTTTCTTGAGTAAATCCTTCACTTACGACGGTACTCACCAATGCTCAAGAGACAAGTGTTGGAGCGATTTTTGGGCTGAGTATGTGCTGTGAAATGACTCAGGTTTGGCGTAGTCAACGTCCTTTGGAAGGAATCTCAGCCAATCGAGTCGTAATCAACTTATTCACCAACGTCAGCGAAAGCGGCTTATCAATGGGGAAATGCAGGGCTCCTTTAGTTGTCACAAATGCGGCGAGCTCATTTTCTAACTGACTGAATACCGAGCCACTCATTGGGAAGTAACTGCAATGCTTCTTAAAAGAGGCGAAGCCAGCGACGCCCTTCCCTTCTACTTTGTATGCAGGGACTCCGTAGTAGATAGTTTCTTCTGCATTGGGAAGAAGTTTTTTGATAGAGGCCCTGAGGGCTTGCAGAGTGGACCGTTGAGGCTCTGGGCATTCCACCAAATATGCGTCTACCTCGTTCTTGGCCACAACATAATTCTGGCAAGAGCACCTCCCCGTTGCAAGGCATGAGCGCCTCAGTTAGTAAGATTACGGTGATCCAAGGAGTAGGTGGCGTGTGAATCATCAGAGCACTCTCGGTCCGCGTAAGTCACTCCTTCCGCGACCCACAATCTCTTTTGAATTTTTCCCGCCGAAAGATGAACAAGGTGAGAACAATCTCCATGCGACCATTGAAGAGTTAAAGAGATTCAATCCTGATTTTGTCACACTCACTTACGGTGCTGGAGGTTCCACTCGGGATCGCACCGTTCGTATCGCGTCTGAAATTATTCAGCGCCATCAGATTCCTACAATGGCTCATCTCACATGTGTCGGTTCTACTCGAGATGAGCTTACCGAGATTTTGCACGATTACACCAAGGCGGGCGTAAAGGATTTACTAGCCCTTCGAGGAGATCCTGTGGGTGGACCTACTTCACAGTGGGTCTCCACACCTGGAGGTTTTGATTACGCCGATCAACTAGTTGACCTAGCGACCAAAGTGGGCGGATTCAATGTAGGCGTAGCCGCATTCCCCGATATCCATCCCGCTTCGCATGGGAACTTTCAACAGGACATCGAAGTGCTGCTTCGCAAAGAAGAACTTGGCGCAACTTTTGCCATCACACAATTTGTTTTCGACAGCGAGCGCTACGCCCAGCTGCTCTTCACACTTCGCGACCGTGGATCCAAACTCACTCTCTACCCGGGAATCATGCCGGTGACCAATTACATGCAAATAGTTCGAATGCTAGAACTGAGCGGTGGCACTATGCCATCTGCTACTCGTTTAAAATTTGCCAGATATCAGAACGATCCAGCTTCCATCAAAGAACTCGGAATCGAAGTAGCCGCCCGCATCTGTGAAGAAGTCTTTGAAGTCGGCGCTGAGGGATTCCACTTCTACACACTCAACTCAGCGCTCGCCACTTCGCAGGTGGTTTCAGCACTAAGTATGTTGAACTTCAGTTCTTAGGCCTTCTTAACAACGCTCGACTTCAGCATCATGGGCCCGAAGCCATCTACCTTGCAATCGATATCGTGATCGCCTGAGCCGTAAACCAAGCGAATTTCGCGTACCTTGGTACCGACCTTGATATCCGTGGGACTGCCTTTAACTTTGAGACCTTTCACGATGGTGACGGAATCTCCGTCGGCAAGAATGTTGCCTACCGAGTCCTTGATGACCAGTCGAGCATCCTCGCTCTCTTCAGCCGCGGCTTGCGGGACCCACTCATGAGCACATTCCGGACAGACCAAGAGGGCGCCCATCTCATAGGTGTATTCGCAGGCACATCTGGGGCAAGGAGGCGTCTCATTCATGGCTCGATTCTAGCGTTACGATAGGCAAGTGGAACTTCAGAAAGTCATCCTCTATTACTGCTTCACTCCGATCAGTGATCCTGAGGCAATTCGACTCTTCCAACTCACTCTCTGCGAGTCATTGGGGCTTAAGGGTCGAATCATCATCTCTCCACACGGCATTAACGGCACCCTCGGTGGCGACATGTCTGCGCTCAAGAAATATGTGAGACGCACAAAGGAGTACCCAGGTTTCAAAAAAACCGATTTCAAATGGTCTGAAGCGCAAGGCGACCAATTCCCACGTTTGGCAATTCGAGTTCGGGATGAACTGGTTGCCTTTGGAAATCCTGACGAATTAAAGGTTGATGAAAATGGCGTCGTAGGTGGCGGTGTGCACCTCAAGCCTAAGCAAGTCGACAAGTTAGTCGAAGAGCGCGGAGATGAAGTGGTCTTCTTCGATGGACGCAATGCATTCGAAGCCAAGATTGGTAAATTTAAGAACGCCATCATTCCCGATGTCACCACGAGCCGGGACTTTATAGCTGAGATCGAAAGTGGCAAGTACGACCACTTGAAGGATAAGCCGATCGTCACTTACTGCACAGGTGGGATTCGCTGTGAAATCCTCACGTCAGTCATGAAAAACCGCGGCTTTAACGAGGTCTACCAAGTGAAGGGTGGAATCGTTCGGTACGGCAAAGACCGCGGTGATGCAGGCCTTTGGGAAGGCTCGCTCTACACCTTCGATGCACGCATGGCATTAGATTTCACTGCGGATGCAAAAGTTATCGGTGGGTGCGAGAAGTGTGCTGCTCCCACCAAAGAGTTCTACAACTGCGCTACTCCCACCTGCCACCAACTAGTTTTGCTCTGTGGCACTTGCTCACTCGAAGATCGCAATAGAACATGTATCCACACACCTGCCCAGCACGACTTTGAGATGAGTCAGTAGACCAGGAATGCTCGAGCGATGGTCACAGTGGATTGCTCGCCAACGGCGCGCTGTCATCGTGCTGTGGATTGCGCTTACTTTCGCGGGAATTTTCGCAGGTTCTCACCTTAATCAATATCTTACGACTTCTATTGCGGTACCTGGAAGTGAATCTGCGAAAGCGGACCACATCCTCGCGACTGCCTTCCAGGAGAATATCGAAGGAACTTTCACCGTTGTCCTCAATTTTAAGAACGCATCTGATGATGAGATTGCTAGTTTTAAATCAAAAATTGCAAGAGCCTCTGAGGTAATCCCTACGTCCAAAGTGACGCAGCAACGAGCCATCGGCGGCCTGCTCTTCGCAAACATTGGTAGCCGAATGGGTCTCTACGAAGCAGCAACTTACACCGATGACTTCCGGGCGGCTCTGCTCGCAGAGGGCCTCAAGCAGGCTCTAGTAACTGGTCCCCCGGCGATTGATGCGGACGTGAGTCCAGTACTTTCCTCAGACCTACAAAGAGGTCAAATAATTGCGCTCCTGATGGCACTTCTGCTGCTCATCTTGATGCTGGGGACTTGCCGTGCGGTGGTCATCCCGTTCCTCTTCGCACTAGCCACGATCTCAACTTCGCTCGGTGTCATCTTCTTACTTGCTCAAAAGATGTTGATGGTTCTCTACATTCCCAACATTGTCGAACTCATCGGACTAGGCCTGGCAATAGATTACTCACTTCTCGTGGTCCATCGATTCCGAAAAGAGAGTCAAGGTAGGCAAGAGGGAGACGCACTTGCTACGACGATGCGAACCGCCGGCAAAACAGTCATTGTTTCTGGCATGTGCGTGGCGATAGCTCTGGCTACTCTTCTCCTCGTACCTATTCCATTCGTTCGTTCCCTGGGCGCCGCAGGCATTGTGGTTCCGCTCGTTTCAGTCATAGCGGCCCTCACACTTCAACCCGCCCTGCTCTCCTACTTTGGCAAGCGTGGAGTAACACCGCGTGGGTTTACCGGTGCCATGGCGCGGCGCGACCCCATGCAGGGGGTCATTGCGAGGATGGCGAGGATGTCGGTACGCCATCCGCTTCGCGTGCTTGCCATCTCGCTCGTACTTCTCTTTTCAATTACCGGATCAATCTTCTCGCTCCACGTGACGCCAAGCTCGATCACCGCGCTTCCTCAGAATCTGGAAAGCTCTCGTGCCCTCGACACGTTTACCCACAAAGCTGGAGCTGGAATTATTACCCCTCATGAAATTGTGATTGATCTCGGATCTCCTGAACTCGCCAGCACCTTTCCTGTGGAGAGCGCAAGAATGAATCTGGTGGAAGTTCTCTCAAGAGATAAAGAAGTATTCGTCACCGCATCTGGCGTCAAGGCACCGTTCGTAGATCCAACCGGACGTTATCTCCGTATCTTTCTTGTGAGTCACCATGACATCGGCGCGCCGCAAACTGTCGATTTAGTGAAGCGCTTACGTACTGGTTACCTGCACGCCACTCACTTTCCTCCTGCCACTCGCTTTTACGTCAGTGGTGGACCAGCGCAAGGTTTTGATCTCATCTCAGCGCTGAAGTCCTCTGCGCCAAAAATTGTCACCCTCATGCTCGTGATCACCTACTTCTTACTTCTGCGCGCCTTAAGATCACTCTTACTTCCCTTCAAAGCAATTGCCATGGACCTGCTCTCTATTACCAGCGCGTGTGGGATTCTTGTTCTTCTATTCAAGAGCGGTATCGGATCTACTCTGCTCGGCACCTACCATCTCCCACAGATTGAAGCCTGGGTGCTGCTCTTTCTCTTTGCCCTTCTCTTTGGACTCTCGATGGATTACGAACTTTTCATCGTCTCCCGGATGAGAGAGGTTAAAGATCGCGGAGTATCGAATAGTGAAGCGATAGTGGAGGGGATGGCAGAGACGGGCGGGGTCGTCAGCGGAGCTGCGCTCATTTTGGTTGCCGCCGCAACTGGTCTGATTCTCGG
>RGER01000097.1 GCA_009917815.1 Actinomycetota bacterium | reverse complement strand
CCTGCCATCGTTTCCACAACCCCTGTCTGACTTATTCTACGAACGGCATGATTCGCCGTATCTGCCACATAGAGCGTACTGTCCAAGCCAATTGCGAGACCTGACGGTTTGGCGAAACTGGCCGAGGTGCCAGCGCCATCCTTTCGCGTCAGCTCACCATTCCCCGCAAATACTGTGGCTGTGCCTGCCGGCGATATCTTGTAAATGAGATTCTTCCCGTAGTCGCACACAAATACGGTGCCGCCTTGAGTAACTACAATGCCCGCCGGAGAACCATCAAGTTTGGCAAAGGTGCTGACAATACCCATAGGTGTTATCTTACGGATCGCGTTATTGCGCATATCGGACACGTACAGATTGTCATTGGTATCTATGGCAATTCCATACGGCCCATTGAATTGTGCTGTCTTCGGAGCGTCTGCCACGTTACATGTAAAAGGGAGGCCGAAGCATTTGTTCCAGTAGAGCTTGATAGCATGGATGCCCTTCTTGCCACCGTAGCCGTCGTCGTACAACGCAAATAAATCTGTCCTGCCTCCAGGATCCGCCGAGACGATTCTGTCCATCTTTCCAACGAGGCTACAGTCCTCGGCCTTGTTATCAAAACCTTCTGTAGCCGTTGGGGAACCAACAGCCACAGAACGTACTACGGGTCTCCTTCTCAATTGTTTACTCCAACCGGGCTCTACCCAGTTTTCGTCGCACATTTCTAGAGTGCTCTATTCCTCAACAACAAATAGTCCCTGTGCATGCTACGGAGCACGGCCTCAGGTACTCTCTCCTTGGCCTCCTTTGGCAGAGGTTTGATGAGCTTGGCCTCCTCTAGCTCCTTGCGAATGTCGGTCAAGGGTTTCTGAGAACTTTCTTTGGTAATCGCCTTGGCACGTGTAACACGCTTCTTAAATCCGCTGAGATGTACTTTGACTTTGTGAGTGTCTCTCGAGCGCTTCTTGGGCTTTGTTATGGCCGGGGGCGCAAGAACAAGCTTCTTCGGGGTTTTCTTGGGTGGGTGTAAAAGGAGTTTGGGCTTGGGGTCTTCGGCCTTGGGCTCAGGCTTAGGCTCGGCCTTGGGCTCTGGTTTAGGCTCTGGCTTAGGCTCGGCCTTAGCAGAAGCAGTCGGGGCAACCGAAGGTGAAGGCACATGTGTCTTGCGAATGACGACTGACTCGTCTTTTTTCACTGCTCCTGCCGCCGCGGCAGAGCCGCCTCTCGCAAGAGAATTCTGAATCACCCTGGCAGCGCTAATATTCGCCGCGCCTGTAATCAATTCTCCAGGAGGTACATCACCACCATCCTGGTATTCCTTGCGCTTCCTGCGTGTTGATCCGCCAGCGCGCTCCTTTCGGTAATGATCCACAGCCCCACCAGTTATTTGTACATTCCTGACTTCTGACATTCTGCGCGCCTATCTAAATAAATGGCAAGAAGTAACTCAGGTATGAAAGTAAAAATTGACACTTCCATCCCTGCCAAAACCAAGTCCCTACCAGCCATGCCTTCTGCCGAAACAAAGGCCGCAGACCCCATCCTCTGGCACAAATTCCTCGAACTCTACTTTGGTCAGGCAGACGGCAAGCAGATCGTTACCCACCAGCTAGAGAGCTTTAATCATTTCATGAAGCACGACATCCATGAAATTATTACGATGGTGAACCCCGTGATTGTCCGGGGTAGTCCAGAGATTCCCCTCAGTGGACCCAGGTCGGCCCTCGCATCCGCCACCGGCCTCAGCACTTCCGCCGCCAATGCGCTCATGGGTAACCAGGAAGTGGCCACCGTAGCCAGCCTCGGCCCCGTCAGCCGTGAATATGAGGTCCACCTGGAGTTCGGCAACATCCAATTCAAGAAGCCGACGATCTTTGAGAACAACGGCGCCGTCCTCCCCATGATGCCCAATGACGCGAGGCTGCGCAACCTCACCTATGCCGCGCCCCTCTTCGTGGACATCAACGTCACTTACATTGAGACAGACAACGCGCACGGTGGCAAGAAGTCCGTGCGCAAGCGCCTCTTCCCCAATGTCCACATGGGCAAGATTCCCGTTATGGTCGGCAGTGAGTACTGCCTCCTCAATGACCAGCACCACGTCAACCCCGCCCGTGTCGGAGAGTGCGCCGAGGACATGGGTGGCTACTTCATTGTCCAGGGCGGTGAGCGCGTCTGCATCAGCCAGGAGCGCATGTCGGAGAACCGCCCATTCGTCTTCCGCAATAACCGGAACACCGCGAAGGAGTTAGAGGTGGTGGAGGTGAAGTCCATCGGCCCGGACAATGACCAAGTGCCCAAGTCCAATTCCGTGCGGATGATGTACCACCCCAAGAACATACAAATCATCCTCCTCCGTTGCTCCCTGCCACGCATGAAGGCTCCCATCCCCCTCTTCATCGTCTTCCGCGCCCTCGGCGTCGTGGCCGACAAGGACATCGTGGACATGATCCTCGGACCTTCTGGACCAGGCGAAGATCGAGACACCTCCTTTGACACAATCATCAACGAGTCCATGGCAGAGTCTTCGGCTGTACAGACACAGGAGCAGGCCTTGGAGGCGATGGCCTCCTATATCAAGATCTGGGCTCCTCGTGGAGCGAGGCCTCCCATTCTGGTGAGCGACATCCTCGCCGAGGAGCTCTTCCCGCATATTGGGGCCGAGGACAAGGCCTATGAGAAGGCCTGTTTCCTGGCGCACATGACGCGCAAGGTGCTCTGGGTCTCGTCGGGTCGCATCCCCAATGACGACCGCGACTCGTATCCCAATAAGCGCGTGGACTTGCCTGGGTTCCTCCTCGCGAATCTCTTTCGCACCCAGTTCTCCACCATCATGGTCAAGGACATCAAGTCCTATCTGGCCAAGGAGATCCACGGCGGGAGTTGGAAGGCCACGGGCAACTTTGAGGAGATTCTCAATATCAGTAATATCCACAAGGTCATCAAGTCCACCAATCTGGAGGTCGGCCTCAAGACGTGCCTCGCCACGGGCAATTTCGGCTCGGCGAAGGCGGGCGGACCGAGCAAGAACGGCGTGAGCCAGGTACTCAATCGCCTCAACTACATCTCGGGTCTCTCGCACTTGCGCCGTATCAGCACGCCCATTGAGAAGACCGGTAAGCTGATTGCTCCCCGCAAGCTCCACAACACGCAATTCGGCTTTGTGTGCCCTGCCGAGACGCCGGAAGGCCACTCGGTGGGCGTGGTGAAGAACATGGCCACCACGGCGATTGTGAGTATCTTCAGCAATCCTCGGTGTGTGAGCGACTATCTGGAGAGCCTGAGTGTTCTCAAACCCCTCACCTCTTCCTCCATCGCCGAGAAGTTCACGGATACGCGCGTCTTCTTGAACGGCGCGTGGATTGGTACCTTGGAGCCGACCACCACGCGGAGCACCATTGAGTCACTCAAGGCTGCCAAGCGCGAGTGCCAGCTCCATCCGCAGACCGGCATTATTTGGAAGATGAATTTGCGTGAGCTGTGGATTACCACGGAGGCAGGGCGCATGTTGCGCCCTCTCTTGTACGCCCCCGCGATGCGCGAAGTCCTGGCTTCCCCCGAGCTCGCCAAGCGCATTGACGCGATGAAGACGTGGGAGGAGCTTCTTCTGTGGAAGACTCCTGGTGGCCACCATCTCATGGAGTACATTGACCCTGGCGAGACGGAGGGCGCGTTTATCGCGATGACCTACAAGGCTGTGTTAGAGGATGCGCAGAAGACGCACGTGGAGATTCACCCGTCCTGTATCCTCGGCTCGCTGGCGTCCAACATTCCTTTCCCAGACCACAATCAGTCGCCCCGCAACGCCTATCAGTGTGCAATGGGAAAGCAGGCCATGGGCATGTACGCCCTCAACTTCCGCGAGCGCTTTGACGCGCTCTCGCACATGCTCTGCTACCCGCAAATCCCGTTGGTGAGTCCCTTCATGAGCAAGTTCTACGGCTCGCAGACGATGCCGTGTGGCCAGAACATCACGGTGGCGATTATGACGTACACGGGCTACAACCAGGAGGACTCCATCATGATCAATCGCGCCTTCCTCCAGCGTGGCGGGTTTCGTAGTATCTTCTACCGCACGTACAAGGATGAGGAGAAGAAGAACCAGTCGTCGGGCGAGGAGGAGCGCTTCTTCAAGCCGGATCCGCAAGTGACGCGCCAAATGAAGAACGCGAATTACGAGAAACTGGCTGAGGACGGCTTCGTGCCGGAGAACCAGTACGTGGACAACGACGACATCCTGATTGGCAAGGTGGTGCCTCTGCGCATACCCACGGGCACGGTGATTCCTGCCGGGGCGAAGAAGTTCCGCGACGTGTCCAGGACGATGCGCAACAACGAGATTGGCTGGGTGGACCGCATCTTCCGCAATCGCAATGGCGAGGGCTACAGTTTCGCCAAGGTCCGCGTGCGCCAGGACAGGATTCCCGAGATAGGCGACAAGTTCTCCTCGCGCCACGGGCAAAAGGGTACGTGCGGTATGATTCTGAATGCCGAGGACATGCCCCAGACGGCGTCAGGCATTATTCCGGATATTATCATCAATCCCCACTGTATTCCCAGTCGTATGACGATTGCGCAACTGATGGAGACTCTCCTAGGCAAGGTGGGGTGTGAGGTGGGTGCTCTGGGTGATGGCACGCCTTTCGGCTCGTGTACGGTGGATGGCCTCGCCTCGCTTCTGCGCGACGGTCTCGGCATGGAGCCGTATGGCAATGAGATTCTGTACAACGGCTTCACAGGCCGGCAGATGGAGACGAATATCTTCGTGGGTCCGGTGTTCTACCAGCGCCTCCGCCACTGCTCGGCCGATAAGATGCACAGCCGTGCTTCGGGTCCGCTGGTGATGCTGACGCGCCAGCCGGCCGAGGGGCGCGCGAGGGAGGGCGGTCTTCGTTTCGGCGAGATGGAGCGAGATGCGGTGGCCGCCCACGGCATGTCCGAGTTCACCAAGGAGCGCCTCATGGAATGCTCGGACGCCTTCCGCTGTTATTCTTGTAAGGACTGCGGTGGCATTGCGATCGCGAATCCCGTGGAGGGCATCTGGGCGTGTCGTGGGTGCGGGAACACGACGAACTTCAGCAGTATTGAAATTCCGTATGCGTACAAGCTGTTGTTACAGGAGTTAGAGAGTATGTGTATTAGTTCTCGCGTGATTACACAGAGCAGGATTATTTCGGACATGCTTACGGCCGAGGCGGGCAAATAAGGTGGCTTGACTGCCTGACTGCCTTCATAAAAATTGATTTGTACCTCCTTTTTCATAAGCAGGTCCAAACCAAAATGGGTCAATACTACTTCGCAGTTATCCTGGACGACGAGGGGGACATTGTAGCGTGGATGAACGCATTCGGATACGACGAGG
>RGER01000096.1 GCA_009917815.1 Actinomycetota bacterium | reverse complement strand
CATCACACGACTCTTTAAGGGCCCCCGTTTTGGTATCGCAGGTTTGCGCAAGCATTTTGATGCCCCCACACGACCTCTGATCACCACTGCACTGAAGCCGATGGGGACCTCGTCTTCTGAACTGGCCGAGAGTGCGCGCACATTGGCGCTGGCCGGCTTCGACATCATCAAGGATGACCACAGCTTGGCCAATCAACCTTGGTCGACCTGGCGTGAACGCGTGGAGCTAGTCGCCAAGGCAGTGGCCGAGGCTAATACAAGCACGGGCGGAAAGAGCGCCTATGCTCCCAGCCTCAACCTGCCAGCCGATCAGGTACTTGATGCTGCTAAGAGCGCTGCAGAACTTGGCGCTGGGGCACTTCTCATCCTCCCTGGAATCACTGGCTTCGACAGTATGCGAGTAATCGCAGCAGAGAGCGAACTGCCAATCATGGCTCACCCTTCGATGTTGGGTTCGCACACCATCTCCCCCAACGAAGGAATTGCGCACGGAATTCTCTTCTCGACGTTGATGCGCCTCGCTGGTGCCGATATCACCATCTTCCCGAACTTCGGCGGCCGCTTCTCATTCTCTCAAACCGAGTGTTTGGAGATTCGCGATGCTGCGATCGCACCGCTGGGAGAGATTGCACCGGCATGGATATCCCCCGGTGGCGGCATGAGTATTGATCGCATCCCAGAGATGATTGATTTCTACGGGAAAGATACTGCGCTCCTTATCGGTGGTGCATTACACCGAGGCTCGCTCCGCGAGAACGCCCAAAAAATGGCAGAAGTGGTGAGCAGGTACTAAGCAAGGTTCTAGAGCCAGCCCGATTTCTTAAACTTACGCACTAAAAAGAGAGTGAAAATTCCAAGGCCCGCCAGCACGGCGGGGTAGGAGTAAGTCCAACGCAATTCCGGCATGTGATCGAAGTTCATTCCATAGATACCGGCAATCATGGTAGGTGCCACTCCCAAAGCCACCCATGCCGTTATCTTGCGCATGTCTTCATTCTGACGGACTTGCACTTGTGCAAGATCCGCGCTGAGCACGCTACTGAGAAGCGCATCAAGCCCAGCGGCCAGATCAGAAGCTCTCGCTAGATGATCACTTGTATCTCTAAAGAACGGGCGTATCTTTTCAGGGATCTTCAAAGTGAGATCCGATGAAAGTCGATCGAGCGGAATCGCAAGCGGATCAACAGAATGCCGAAACTCGATCACTTCTCGCTTTAGTAAGTAAATCTCTTGAGACCAGGATTTACGATTAGTTCCGAAGACCTCACTCTCGAGAATTCCTACATCTTCAGCTAATTGCATGCCGATTTCTACATACGTATCGATGACACGATCAATGACCGCGTGCAGTACAGCGAAGGGACCTTCTGCGAGGTGCGCTGGCCGTTGTTCGAGATCTTGACGGACCGTCGCTAGCGGCGCACCCTCACCATGTCGAACAATGACAACAAATGCATCTCCAATGAAACACATCAACTCGCCGGTAGAGATTTGGCTTGTGGATTCCTCATAGAAGACAGTTCTGAGCACCACAAAAGTGATCGGGCCGTAATTCTCAATTTTTGGTCGCTGATGTGCATGCACAGCGTCTTCGACAGCAAGGGGGTGCAAATCAAACTCCGCCGCTACTTCATCAAATTCGATGGACCCAGGCGAAGCAAATCCCGCCCAGACAAATCCGCCTTCTGCGCGGGCAAGTGAGACCAAATCGGAGAAGTCCGTGGGACCTTCCTGGCGCTTTCCATCGCGATACCAGGCGCAATTAATTAACACCGAACTCCTGACCGAACTGGGCTTGAAAAAATGACGGTAGGAGTAACTTACGCCTACTTCTTCTTGAAGCCCGCCGGACAGACCGGCTTAGCCGCCGTGACCTTCTTCGTGGTCTTTCCCTTCACACACGTGATGGTGATGGTCTTAGCCGCAGCTGGTTTGGCTGGGGTAGCTGCAGGTGTCGCCGGTGCAGGAGCGGGCGCTGGGGCGGTGATCGTCTCTTTAGCTTTCAATTTGATGGAGAGTTTTGCTTGGCTAAAAGTGAAGCCCTGCGCCGTAAATTTGAAGTACTGATCATCGAGTGACATTTCTGCACTGATAACTTTTTTCTCGCCCGCCTTCTCAATAGTCACCGTGACGGCATCCTTCGCTGGAATTTCTCCTGCCTTAAGATCCCACACACAGCGCGCATAATCAGTAGCAACTAAAAGGTCATATCGGCCCAAAAATTCGGTCTTTCCATCTGGCTTGTAATGCGGGCTCGAGATGGAGTAATCGAGAGTGCCAGTGGTCTTGTCGTAATTGGGCAGTGCGCTCTTGTACACCATGGCATTCGATGAAACGAAACCTTGGAAATTGCTCGAATCACAACTCACGCCGTCAGCTCGTCCCTTTGGCTGCAAATCAACGCGCCAGAGAGATTTGAGCGAATCTGCAATATCGAATGTAGGCGTCGTCGAGGCGGATGCCTCCTTCTCGGCCGAAACGATCGAATTAAAGATTGAAATGCTCGTCTTGTCGGGAGGCAGCGGATATGTGGCATCCCCCGCAGCGCTCCACGGTGCGCGCGCATCACCAAAAGCAGTGGCAACGGTATCCCACTTCGCTTTTTCAGTTGGCTTAGCCGAAGAGTAGGTGCGGTCAATTGTTTGCACGTCCATAGATGTGCCTTCGAGGGTGACCACCGTGCGCTTCTCAGTGTCGGTTGGCGCAGTAAAGGTGATGGATGGGTCAACAACACGGCCAGTCATCCAACCTTGTGGTCGGGCAAGCAATTTAAGCGAGACCTTAAAGCGAGCAGCCTCTGCTAAGTCGCCGATTTTGTAGCAGACAGAATCAACATCAGCGCCATTTGCGGTAATGCACTCTTTATCGTCTGCCGGGTCTAATCCCGCAACTTGATAGACAGGAAGAATGACGAGAGAAATATCGGGATCCGCTGCGACGCCAGCAGAGATGCGAGTGCTGATATGTGCAGTAACTGCGAATTCACTTCCTTTGGAATGTGTGAGGCCGGCAAAAGTGAATACTTGAGGCAAGGTAGGTTTGTTGACATGCAAAGCTTCATTTCTCACGAATGCATAATCAGCCCACTCGCTTCCGCGAATCTTTGAATATTTTCCCGCTACCAGAGTGCCATCCGACTTTTTCCAAGTTACGCCATCGATGCAATCGAGCGTCTTCTCACTCTCACAGAGTGGTAAGTAGTTATTGACTAGAAGGGTCGAACTCTTTGGATCACACGCCGGATCACTAAAACCCATGACACAGCCGGTGAATTGTTCTGCTGCACCGACAGTTTTAGAGGAATACACAACCGTTCCGGGCAAGGCGTCTTTATCTGCGCGCCAATTGACGCCACGTGTTTGAGCATCCGCTGCGTGAGCGCTGGGCAGGATAGGAAGTGCGACAGTGGCACCAAGTGCCAGTACAACGATGGTTCGAATGCCCTTACGCAGCATCGATAGCTCCCGTCTGATATGCGAGCGGCGCACTCTTCGCAGAGATCACGCCGGTCTTCGAAACAGCAACAGTTTTCCCTGAAGCATCCTTGAAAGTCTTCGTCTTTGGATCAATGAAAATGGCCTTATTACCCGCGGCAAGGACTGGATTCCCAGCTGTATCAACGAGTTGTCCGTTGAGAGCCACGGTGACCGCCTTGCCGTCTGTGCTCTTGATGACTGACTTTCCAGCCTTGAGAACTGTGGCAACTTCGGCCGCACCGAGTGTGATCTGCTTGTTATCTGCACCAAGGATGGGGCGACCTGAAGAATCAGTCACTCCTCCATTGGCAGTGACGCGAATGGGCTTTCCGTTCTTGTCGAGAAGTGCTGCGCCATTGGCTGCGATTGGCACCCCGGCCGCACTGAGAATGACGGGTCGACCATCGGGACCCAAGACAGCATTTCCACCTTCGTCAGCCAAAGTGCCGCTATTAGCAAAAGTGATCGTTTGACCGAAAGCAGTTTTAATACTCTCGTTCTTCGCAGTCAAAGCTTGTGTGCCAGCAGCTCCTACGTAGATGGGTTGACCATTCTTGAGAATCGCCTTTCCACCTTCAGCCACCATGGGTTGCACTACGACAGGCTCGCCGTTTGGTCCGGTAGCGATAGCACCAGTTGCATCCGAGAGCGGCTGTGCAAGCACCGGAGAGCCGTAGGAATTCAAAATAATATTTCCTTTGACGTCGAGCACCGGCGGCGCGTAGACCACCTTGCCGTTAGGTGCAGTTAACGCCTTGCCGCTGCCATTGAGAAGCGGAGTCGCAGTCACCGCCCGACCAGAAGAATCTGTGACCGCTTCTTGTCCCGCAAATGTCATCAGGCGCGTGTACAAGACCGCGCCGTCGGGGCCGGTTACTGGACGCCCACTTGGATCAAGAGTCGGGGTGGTGATCACGGGACTGCCGCTCTTATCAACAAAAACCGTATTTCCTGATTTAACCGCCGGCTTCGTAGTCAATTCTTTGCCGTTTGAATCAGTGAGCGCTTTGTTATCAGAACCGAGAACATTGAAGATCAACACGGGTGCCGCAGGCTTACCATTCTTCGCTGGAGGTGCGGTGAATTGCGAGGCAACTCTGCCGTCATCGCCACCTTGCGGTGCCCCTGGTGCGCCACCTGCCGACGGGGCTGGGGCGCTCGGTCCGTACCGAGCTGTTTGCGCCTGCACCACAGTATTTGCAGAGACCGTTACCGCGCCACTAGCGATACATGAAGGCGGTACGGGGGTCACGCGGCATGGATCAATTGATGTAACTATCGGCCCCGAATTCTTGTTCGACGGTATGTTTGCGCCGCCGTCATACCCCTTGGGCATACATACGCCGGTACTAGTTGCCACGTATCCATCGAGACAACTTCCGCCTAGAGAAGCGCCTGCAGCTGTAGCCACCACCGGGGCGATACACGATCCCGTAGATGACTTTACCCAACCGTTACTGCAGGCTCCTCCGCTACTTCCGGCAACGGCTGTGGTGTTAGTGGAAGTCTTCGCACAAGAGGCATTAGTTTGATTGGCACCGCTCGTGCAATCGACAAAACCTGATGTGTTTGTTGAGTTACTCAGTTGTGTGAGAGGGACGCAAAAACCCGTCGAGTTGGGTGCATAGCCGGCGGCACACGTGTTCCCAGTAGCTGAAGCAACCGCAGAACCTACAGCTCCACCCACGGTAGAACATTCGATAGCCGTAACCTTCAGCGATCCATCCGCGCATCGAATTGTTGCACTGGATGCCGTTGTTGCTTTACAACCTTGGATTCCTTGATCGTAGAAGAACCCTGCCGGACACGATGCCACTGCAGCATTAATGGAAGCCACGCACTTCGAGTAATCAGCACTCGCTTTACACGGATCGACAGAACCCGTTGATGCGGAGCCAGTTGAGCTACCAGAAGTGCCGGTATTCCCACTTCCTGCTGCGACTACCGGCGCAATGCACGAGGTGCCCGTCCAGGTCCAACCGGCGTTCGCACACTTCAACTTCTGTTCGTCAGCA
>RGER01000095.1 GCA_009917815.1 Actinomycetota bacterium | reverse complement strand
GGTGGGCTTTGCGAAAGCAGGCAGATTGATGGACCTGATGGAAAGCCGTGGCATTGTGGGTCCATCAGAAGGTTCCAAGGCGCGTGATGTCCTCATAAAGGCGGACGATCTCCCCGGGGTTCTCGCAAGTCTCTAGGCGAATTTCACGCAGATTGAAGCGTGCTTAGCGGGAATTTTTTTACGAGTTGGTCAATCACGTCAGAGTTGCGTACCCTTAGATACGCATTCCCGCAGGGGTTTCCCCACCTCGAGGAGGATTCATGACTGTTGGCGCTCAAATCAAGCAGGCGCGTATCGCCGCGGGCTTGAGCGTGGCCGATGTTGCTGCGAAGGTGCGTTTGCGTAATTCAGTTTTGGTGGCCATTGAAATAGATAATTTCAATCCTTGCGGTGGCGAGGTCTACGCACGTGGGCATGTTCGCTCCATTGCCACCGTTCTGGGAATGAATGTTGATGAGCTCATGGTGGATTTTGGGTTACAAGTACAACCTGCAGTCAGCGCGCTTGGCGAGATGGTGAACATGTTGCAGCCAGCGAAGCGCACACTCCCGTGGGCGCCCATCATGGCGGCGGCCGCCGTCGTCATCGCTGGCGTCGTTGGTTTCTCACTCTTCGTCGGAGGTAAGAATCCAGTAGCAAGTTCGCAAGATACTTCGACGCTTGCTTCAACGAGTGCAGGTTCGGTATCGGCTGATCAGAGCAAGGCGTCTGCACTTCCGAGTGCGAGCGAAGCCACTGCGCTCATCACCGACGATGTCACCGTTGTTATCACGGCCGTCTCAGATTCTTCTTGGATCGCTATTACTAGCGATTCGGGAACGCAACTCTTTACTGGCATTTTGAAAAAAGGATCCACTAAAGAGTTTCATGATCCCCAACATCTCCGGGTAGTGATTGGCAATGCCGGGGCGGTCACTCTCGCTGTCAATGGCAAGAAATTGGGCACGCCTGGTGGTAGTCGTGAAGTACTCCACTTTGATTTTGGCACTGGAGACCCGACGCAAGGCTGACCCGCTAGATTCGCCAGAGTTGCCAGAGTTGCCGGATCGACCAACTAGGCTGGTGTCCATGAAAAAGGTCGCACTGGTCACCATGGGGTGCGCCCGGAATGAAGTGGATTCCGAAGAATTAGCCGCACGCCTGGAAAGCGATGGCTGGCTTTTAGTCGATGATGCTGCCGAAGCCGACATTGCCGTGGTCAATACGTGTGGGTTCGTAGAGAGCGCGAAGAAAGACTCTATCGACGCCATCCTTGAGGCTGCCTCCCAAAAAGATGGGAAACGTACACAGCGAGTGGTTGCGGTGGGTTGCCTGGCTGAGCGTTATGGCAAGGAACTTGCTCAATCTCTCCCGGAGGCAGATGCCGTTCTTGGCTTCGACGACTACGAAGATATTTCGGCTCGACTCTCGCATATTCTCG
Source organism: Actinomycetota bacterium (assembly GCA_009917815.1). Classification (GTDB taxonomy): domain Bacteria; phylum Actinomycetota; class Actinomycetes; order Nanopelagicales; family Nanopelagicaceae. The sequence goes on along the minus strand of RGER01000095.1, from coordinate 4,071 downwards.
ACGGCGGAATTATTGAGACGCACACTCCTCGTGATCGACGAAACTTACTTCCCATCGCCCCGAGCGAGAGATCAGATGCGCTCATCAAGATTCCAGGTCATGGCGAGCGAGTTGACGAACTGGCAGTCACAGGAAGCGCCCCGGCTCGGAGAATGCTCCGCCGCCGTCTCGGAAATGAACCAGTAGCCTCGATCAAGATTGCCTCAGGCTGTGACCGGAGGTGCTCTTTCTGTGCCATTCCTGCCTTTCGCGGTTCGTTCATCTCGCGGCGCCCCACCGAGATTGTTGATGAAGCGCGCTGGCTCGCTGAACAAGGTGTGAAAGAGCTCGTCCTTGTGAGTGAGAATTCAACTTCGTACGGAAAAGATCTTGGCGATATTCGATTACTTGAATCCCTCCTTCCGGCCTTGGCGCTTGTCGATGGGGTTGATCGCATTCGCGTTGCGTATTTGCAGCCAGCTGAAGTCCGCCCCACGCTGCTAGATGTTATGGCAAGCACGCCAGGAATTGCTCCGTACTTCGATCTCTCGTTTCAGCATTCCAGCGGTGATGTTCTTCGTAATATGAAAAGGTTTGGAGATAACGAGAAGTTTCTCTCTCTCCTGTCACAAATCAGAGATCGTGCACCTTTGGCCGGAGTGCGTTCCAATTTCATCGTAGGTTTTCCAGGTGAGAGCGAAGGCGACTTTGAAACTCTTTTGCAATTCCTGGAAGAGGCTCGACTCGATGCCGTGGGCGTCTTTGGCTATAGCGATGAAGAGGGAACTTCAGCGGTGGATTTGCCGGGAAAGTTGGATGAAGACGAGATCCGACACCGCGTGGAAAGAACAAGCGCGCTCGTTGAGGAATTGATGGCACAGCGTGCGGAAGAGCGTATTGGTGAAGAGGTGAGCGTTCTCGTCGAAGCCGTTCATGGCCAAGAGTACGAAGGTCGCGCCCTCCATCAGGGTCCTGAAGTAGATGGGAGTACTACTTTGGTGGGTTTCCCTCGGGCGCGGGTGGGAGATATTTTGCAGGGTCGAATCTATGCTTCTGAGGGTGCAGACGTGCGTGCGGAACCGTTGAGTTAATTTCATGAGTAAAGAGACCCCCAAAGTAGGCATCGCCAACATTGCCAACTGGCTCACCTTGATTCGGATTCTCTTAGTCCCCGTAATGCTTTGGGCGCTCTTCGCTCACGATGGTACGAATTCTTGGTGGCGTGCCTTTGCATGGTTCATCTTCGCCCTTGCCGCTTTCACTGATCGCTTGGACGGAGAGTTGGCTCGCAAGCGAGGAATTGGTACCGACCTGGGAGCGCTGCTTGATCCGATCGCGGATAAAGCGCTCATTGGCGCAGGCCTCATTGGTCTCTCCATCCTTGGCGACGTCTGGTGGTGGGTCACGATTCTGATCATGGTGCGCGAAATTGGAATTACCCTGCTTCGTTTTACAGTGATCTCCAAGAAGGTGATCCCAGCAAGCCGTGGCGGTAAGGCAAAAACCCTCACACAAGGTTTTGCAATCGGTTTTTACATTTTTCCGATGCCACATTGGTTTGATCCACTTAATGCGCTCTTAATGGGTGTTGCAATCATTTTGACACTCGTCACAGGTTTCCAATACCTGAAGGAAATCGCGCGACTGCGTGCATCATGAGTCGCATAGCACTAGTTACTGTCGGCGATGAGTTGCTCAACGGCGCCGTCGTCGATACTTCCACTGCATGGTTAGGTGACCAACTCGCCATTGAAGGGCACGATCTCGTTCTTTCGATTTCAGTCCAGGACGATCTCGCAGCGATAAGTGATGCGATTCTTGCAGCGGTAGCCCGCGCGGATGCTGTCATTGTTGCTGGGGGACTCGGGCCCACAAGCGATGACCTCACCCGTCTGGGCGTCGCGCGTGCAGCTCGTGTAGAAGTGGAGCAACGTAAAGAATTGGTCGAATTAATTAGCGCGCGTTATGCCGCTCGGAAGCTACAAGTTCCAAGCCAAGCATTTGTCATGGCTGATCTGCCAATTGGTGCCAACGCACTCACAAACAACAGTGGAAGTGCTCCAGGAATATTTATGGTGATCGATAGCGTGCCACTCTTTGCGCTTCCTGGAGTGCCGCACGAAATGCGTGACATGTTTATCGGGGAAGTGGTACCGGAATTACAAAAGAGTTTTTCGGGAGCGCAGAGGTATACGGTGATACTGAGAGTCTCATTGCTCGGCGAATCCATGATCTCCGAGCGCTTGGGTGAGTGGGAACGCACGTTGCCGTCCGGGGTCTCGGTTGCTTATTTGGCATCTCTGGGAGATGTGGAGGTCAAGGTCTCCGCAAGCAACTCGGCGCAGGCCCACGATTATGCCGCGCGAGCGGCCGAACTCATTGGCGATTCCATCTATGCCATCGATGAAGCGCGACTTCCCCGCTCCACCCTCGCATCGGCGGTACTTCACTTGTTAAGGAATGAGGGCGCAACTTTGGCTACCGCAGAGTCTCTCACCGGTGGCGGGCTTGGCTACTTGCTTACGGAGATCCCAGGCGCCTCGGAGATCTATCTCGGCGGTGCCATCGCTTATCAGGCAGAGAGTAAGCATCAGCTCGCCGATGTCCCCGAAGAGTTGATATCCATCCGAGGCACAGTGGATGCGCAGGTCGCCAAAGCGATGGCCCGAGGAATCCGGCAGCGCCTTGACTCGACCTGGGCGCTCTCCACGACGGGGGTGGCAGGGCCTGGAGAGTTCGAAGGTCATCCGGCTGGCACCCTTTTTGTGGGGGTCAGTTCCGCCGCGGGGGAGCGCGCGTTCAAAGTGGTGCTAACCGGACAAATGGCAGATGATCGCGCGCGCGTACGCGGCGCCAGCGCCGCTCACGCACTAGACTTATTGCGAAGATGTATCGCTGGGCTCCCCATAGGAGCTCAGGCACGCTTTATTACTGAGGAGTAGAGATGTTGTTGCGAGATCACATGGGAGCGGCCCTTCGCCGTCGCCGTGTTGCGCAATCACAGACCTTGCGCCAAGTGAGCGCTAAAGCCCGCGTCTCTCTGGGTTACCTCTCCGAAGTAGAGCGCGGTCAGAAAGAGGCTTCATCCGAATTGCTCGCAGCCATCTGCCAAGCGTTGGAGATCGAGCTCGCGGAACTTCTCTCAGAAGTGGCGCTCTCGCTGACGGTTCCTTCGAATGTTTCGCTCCTTCCGGTGGCCGCTTCATCCACCTCTGTTGCTGCTTAATTTCAGGCAATGAGCGCCGGGGAGCATACTCGCGCCGGCAACGCCATGGGACGAGCCCGCGCTGGGCTCTTTGCTGGGGCCCTTTCATGTATCGCTCGGCAAGGCGTCAAAGCCACATCCATGATTGAAATTGCCGACGAGGGGAAGATCGCGCGGGCTACTCTTTACAACCATTTCAGGTCAAAGCAAGAACTCATGCGCGCCTTAATGGCCGAAGAAATCGCGCGTGGAATTGCCGCCGCGGAGAGCGCGGAAGATCTTCAAGGTGCGCTGACGAGTCTCCTTAATTTTCTTGCGACACATGATGCGTTGAGATTTATCGCGACATCAGAGCCGACGGTATTTGGTCGCATGCTCGCTGCCACCTCTGATCCCTTATGGCTCACCACACGTGAAGAGTGTCATCGACTCTTTGAAAAGTTTGGCGTGAGTAATGCCATGCAACGCGACATCCTCTTGCGAGTCGTGATCTCAAGTGTGATCATGCCGGTGGGCGATGCGGATGCGTTAGTGGCAAGCGCGCTCGCAAAGAGTTCCCGAGGCGGAGCAACCCTCTTTTGATGGAGATACTTCTGGAGGTCAAGACTTCTCGGGGACTTCTCGGGCGAAGAAGCGTTCATGCGACTCACTGAATTTTGGCGACGTATGGATGAGTACTTGGGGCCTCAATGGTCGCGCTCCTTCGCCGCCGACGTCGTGCTCTCTGAGTTGCACGGTCGCACCATCGACCAGGCGCTTGCTCAAGGTGAGGATGCTAAGGAGGTCTGGCGGGCGCTCTGCCGCCACGATCCGAGGGTGCCGGCCCACCTGCGCTAGGAGAACTAGCGCTAGGGAAGAGGTGCTTTTGGGCGTGTCGGGTCGCGTTC
>RGER01000094.1 GCA_009917815.1 Actinomycetota bacterium | reverse complement strand
GGGCTCGAGATCGACCCCGAACGTGTGAAGCGGGCAGCGTCTACTTCTCTACCAAAAGTTGATTTCCAGCTGGGTGGATTTGAGATTCCTACGCCCGAAAAACCGCTATTAGTAAGGGCTTTTAACGTGCTACGCCAGTACGACGAGCCTGAAGTACGCAAGCACTGGGCCACTATGCAGGGAAGGCTTGCTGCAGATGGGCGCTTGATTGAAGGAACTTGTGACGAGATTGGACGACGGGCCACCTGGATTGAATTGGATGCGGGCGCGCCGTTGACCCTCTCTCTCGGATTTCGTTTGCCGGGATTGGATGATCCGGCAGAAGTTGCGGAGAGATTGCCGAAGATACTTATCCACCGAAATACGCCAGGAAATCACATCCACACTTTTCTACAAGAACTATCGAGAGCCTGGAGTTCCCACTCTGGCTACCGCGTATTCGGGCCACAACAGAGATGGCGAGCGACCGTTAATTCGCTGCGAGAGAATTGGCCGATCGTTAATAAGAGAAACCGAGATGGTGAGCTCACAGTCGAGTGGAGTGCAATCGCTCCCGATTAATACGCGCGTCCTAGTAGCGTGGGCGCCGAAGAATTTCGTTAATAGCAGGTTTTACGTCGACTAAGTAAACAATTACCGCAATGATGCCTACTATTCCGAGCATGCTAAATAGGCCAAAAATTTGAGTGGCAATAAATGAACCAATGATGAGCCATAACCAAAACTTCTTACTCTGTTTGCTCGCTGCGGTGAAAGCGTCGGCTCTAGTTTTGATCACGTGAACTAGCGCAATGATATTTCCGACCAGAAGAAGAAGGCTAAGAATTCCAGTGATCGACGAACCAATATTCAGAAGATTCATGAGCCCACTCTAACTAATCGCTGCGACGATCTCGCCAACCGGGAGCCCGCCGCCAAGAACTGGTGTCTTCGCTAATTCGTGGAGCGAAGCGACATCCACACCCATACGGGAGAGCGCGGCAACGAGCACTGCTGGAATAGCGCGCATTGATCCATCGATGACTTTGAAGGCCACTGAACGGCCATCGGCGAGCGCCGCAATTTCTACACCTTCTGCGCCCTCTTTCACCATGAGCCCAGGAATAAGGCGCATAGCCTCGGTAGTGAAACGCTTCTCCCCACCCACCATCTCTGGAAATGCACGCATCGCAGCAAATACGCGAGCACGCGATGGGGTATTTCCGGTAGATACCGAACTGGATGCCTTGGCTAAACCCTTGAGCGACATCGAAAAGATAGGTGCACCGCAACCATCAACGGCGACGTGCGAAGAAGCAGCACCTGATGCATCCAGGTACTCCTTCTTAATTTCCACTTGTAGCGGATGCAAAGGGTCGCGGTAGCTCTGGATATCCCATCCATTGATAACTGAAGTGGCAATCATCGACGCATGTTTTCCACTGCAGTTATGAACGTCGCGGGCGGGTGCTTGGGAGCCAAATGCGCGTCGTTCGGCATCTCCGTACGGACGATCGGTGGGGCATTGCAGTGCATCGATATCTAGTCCCACGGAATTCAAGATTTCTTTTGCAGCGAGACGATGCATCTCACCACCAGAATGGCTTGCACAAGTTAAAGCAAGTAGTCGCTCAGGAAGGTCTAACCCAAGTCGCACCATTGCACTTGCCTGTAGAGGTTTTGTTGCAGACCGTGGAAATATCTCTGAGTCAATGTCGCCAAGTGCAGTGAAGGTGGTGCCATCGAAAATCGCCATTGATCCATAGTGAATCGACTCCACGAAACCATTACGAATGTAATGAGCAAGTTCAATCATGATTACGCGCGCGGCAGAGTTGCCCAGAGATGGGGTTGTAACTCATGTTCTGGAGTTCCCATGTCATAGGCGAAGAAGAGTTCACCTTCAACAAGACCGTAAAGGCGATGTCCTTCGGTCACCGTCTTTGCGCTTGGCGCCGAGTAGGCGTGATCCATCGCCAACTGAATTTTCGCGCCGTCGTAACGACCCACCCAGCCTTCAGAAATTCCTGTTGCATGGGCAAGCACCACTTCAAGAGTGTTATTCGGCTTCGGTCTCCAGAAACCGGTCTCGCTACCTGCAGGACGCAGGATCTCACCCGCTGAATCCACGATCCAGGATCGTGAGTAGTACGTAAGGAATGGGCGAGTGTCATGGCCAAAGACCACTTCCTGAGCGAACTCGAAAGGTTCGATACCGGGATATTCGCCATGCCCGCGACCACGCCAGGTTCCTAGGAGCCAAGAGAGTGGGAGTAGGTCTGGATGCAGGTCTGCTGGAATCTCGAATGCCACGCGTACAGCCTAGAGGGTCGTAGAGTGCACTTATGGCAACACTTGTTTTGAAATTGACCACCGTCGAGCCAGAGAAGATGTCTCAGGCTCTCAACGTATGCGCTACTGCGCTCGCTAGTGGCGCGACTCTCTCGCTCTGGCTCACCGGAGATGCGGTGCGATTGGCTACTCCAGGCTTCGCCGCAGGAATCGAACTCGACCAGAGTGCACCTTTCGATCAACTCATCGATGCCGTGCGCGCTGGTGGACGACTCACCGCCTGCACCCAATGCCTGGGCCGACGTGGGCTTGGCCAAGAGGACCTACTTCCTGGAGTAGAGATTCGCGGAGCTAGTGGTTTTGTCGAAGAGATACTTCAACCTGCGGTGCAGGCGCTCGTCTATTAATCTGATTACTAACTTCGAAAAGAGAGTTCCGCTATGGCTAAAGAGTTGAGTGCCCCTCGTTTACGTCGGTTCAATGTCATCGCAGGAAGCTTTCATCTTCTCCAGATGATTGCGGTCATTGCGCTAGCCAACGATTTCTCGTTACCTGTACAGGCCACGTATATGTCGGGCCCACCAGGATCTACCTTTGCGCCACCCACCACTTTATTTAGCGTATTAGTGGGGCCGGCAGTTGCGCTCTTCCTTGGAATCTCAGCACTTGCTCATTTCATAGTAGCCAGCCCGAAGTTCTTCCCCCGTTATGCGGCCGGACTCGAAGCGAAGCGAAATAATTTCCGTTGGGTTGAATATTCAGTGAGTTCATCAGTAATGATCGTGCTCATCTCACAAATTTGTGGCGTCGCCGATGTCACTGCATTACTCGCCATATTCGGAGTCAACGCAGCAATGATTCTCTTCGGTTGGTTGCAAGAGAAGTACGCCCAGCCTGGGAATGGCGAATGGCTTCCCTTTATCTTCGGATGCATCGTTGGAATCGTGCCTTGGCTTGCAGTGGCCATTTACGTCTTCGCTCCTGGATCGCCAAGTGAGGTATCGGCTCCTGGATTCGTTTATGGAATAGTGATCTCACTCTTCTCATTCTTTAACTCGTTTGCAGCCGTGCAACTTCTGCAATACCGAGGTCGTGGAAAATGGGGAAATTATCTCCGCGGAGAACGCACCTACATCGTGCTCAGCTTGGTCGCTAAATCAGCGCTCGCTTGGCAAATCTTCGCTGGAACTCTTGCTGCTTAATTCTTAGCAGAAATTTTTGCAAAGATCAGTGATCCGGTCTTAGAAGATAAACCTTGGTGCTCTTCTCCACTCGAGGTCTCAAACCATGACTCGGCATCTAAATCTTGCTCAGAAATTTTGAGCGATCCCTCGAGAACAAATGCTCGAAAGCCTCGCGTCCAAGAGTCCTTTGGAATCTGGAAATTCTCAGGAAATTTAATGAGCGCGCTCATGGCCAGTGTTTCAGGGTTAATTGAGAGAATCTTTATTTCTATTCCGTTTAATCCGAAGGCATTAAGTTCTGGATATATACCTTTGAACTGCTCTTCGCTGAGCCAAGGGAGTGTTTCAGTATCGATCTTTACCCATCCGCGCGGGCCAAGCGCGGCGGCAGCATCAGCAGTAAGGGCATTCGTGCCAGCTAATTCTGTGGGACGAATAACTCGTGATGCGCGTCCACTTCCTTCTGATGGATCCTCGCCATGCAGAAAGAGCAGCGCCTTAAATCCGGTAACGCTCGTTGCGGCATGGATAAAGCCTGGAGGCCGCCAGAAGTAGTGGTACCCATAAAAAGTCTGCTCACCGCTGAGGGTGCAATCTCCAGCGATAAAGAAGCACTCCTCAACGCTGTCATGGTAGGCGTCAGTAAGGTCGGCGAATCCTGGTTGTAAATCTATGAGGTCTCCACGAAATGTTGATTCAAGATCGATTGAGAGATTCTTTTGAAGATACTTGGAGTAGGCCTCTTCCAATTGCTCAGCTGGTCCTAGATTCTCCTTATAGTTGTCCGGCATCATCGAAATGACATCCCAGCCGTTTTGCCACTCCATTTCGCGGGTGCGCACAACTTTCATTTAAACTCCAATTCTTCGTGGATGAACGAAGAGAGCATTCTGGATTGAGGATTACTGATGAGTTCTCAAAAATTATTGAATCCCAACAAATTTCAAATCTACCGTTAGAGGTAGAAGCCCGTTGGAATTTGGTCGAAACGGCATGGGAATTAGGGCTTTCGAGTTCTATGCTTTCAATCCAACACGACGAGACAGAAGGACGCCTCATCGCCTATGCAGGCGCTCAGAGACGAAAACCCGTCACCAGCAGCCGATCGGCTCTGAATGGCTATCAACGGGGCAAATGCTTCTATTGCAACAGATCCATATCCATCGACGAGCCTGTCTCGGCAGACGTAGACCATTTTTTTCCTCACGCCCTAAAGACCTCAGGAGAATTTTGGCAAGTCGACCAAATTTGGAATCTCGTGCTTGCGTGCAAAGAGTGCAATCGAGGCGTCGGTGGCAAGTCTATGGCAATACCGACATCCCAATTGGTGATTAAACTTCACCAGCGGAATGAATATTACATTTCAAGCCACCACCCGCTCAGAGAAACGCTAATTCGGCAAATGGGGCAGACCGAACAACAGCGAAGGGGCTTTTTGAGCTCCTTCTTCGATCGCGCCCAGCAGCGCCTTCCAAGCAAGCTCTGGAAGCCAAAGGATGCGGAGGCGGAGATATTCTAGTGGACTGCCTTCAAAGAATGAAACGCGTAACTGGCGAATGACGTGTTACCATAGACACCCGCAGATTAATTTTCTCACACCCTACGCGCGCGCGTGCGCGACCGCTTTTAGGAAAGAATTTAGCACCGCGCAAAAAAAATAGAAATACAGCGTAAAGCTGATGATTATGCCGCAGAACACATTCGCCTTATGACTTCACCATCCTCAATTATCGCTTGTTTACCATCTAGGCTAGCTAGCTTCCGTCCGCGCAGAGAATGAACAAAACCGCTTGTGCGATCAAACAAATCCTTAGCTGTCCAACCTTCTTCAATAAGATCTGGTAGCCAATTCATGACGATATACGTAGCATCAGATCTCACAAGATCGTTGACCTCAGAACGACTGCTAAAAATCTCGCCATATTGATTATTGATCTCTAAGAACCGTCTGACCTTCGCTTGTTCGAGAGGCGGGAGTTCTAAAACCGAACGTTGTCGCCACAAAAAATTAGAGGGCGTCCTGATTGGTAGGTCGATAGAAAAATCT
>RGER01000093.1 GCA_009917815.1 Actinomycetota bacterium | reverse complement strand
CAAAGTATCGCGGCGCAAGTTCTGCAGGCTCGATGCGTACTTGGCCCGTGCGCACCGCATCGCCGGCCATCTTTGCTAGGGGGGCAACCTTCACAAACCATTGCTTCGAAAGACGAGGCTCTACGACAGTGTCACACCGTTGACAGTGTCCAACGGCGTGAATGTATGGACGCTTCTCGGAGACGACTCGACCCATCTCTTTGAGTTTGGCAACCACCGCCACTCGTGCATCGAAGCGATCCATTCCATCGAACTCAGTACCAGTGCCGTCCATGATGCCGTGTTCATTCATGATGACCACGAACGGAACGTTATGACGCACAGCCATTTCAAAGTCATTGGGATCATGCGCTGCCGTTACTTTGACAGCACCAGTTCCAAAATCTTGCTCGACCAATTCATCAGCAATGATCGGGATCATGCGATTTACCAGCGGAAGCAAAACTTCCGTTCCGATCATGTGTTGGTAGCGAGGGTCCTCGGGGTGAACGGCAACAGCACCATCGCCAAGCATCGTTTCGGGTCGCGTAGTCGCCACTGTGATGACCGCGTCACCTTCACCATATTGGATTGATACAAACTCGCCTTCATCGTCTTGATGGTCAACTTCGATATCACTCAATGCCGTTAAACAGCGTGGACACCAGTTAATAATGCGCTCGGCGCGATAAATGAGATCGGCATCGTATAAACGTTTGAAAATTGTGAGTACAGCTTGTGAAAGGCCAGCATCCATGGTGAACGCTTCGCGAGACCAGTCGACGCTATCCCCGAGCCGTTTCATTTGGCCGAGGATTGAACCTCCAGATTCTGCCTTCCACTTCCATACTTTCTCGACAAATGCTTCCCGACCAAGATCGTGACGCGAGAGTCCTTCAGCAGCCAATTGCTTCTCTACGACATTCTGCGTAGCGATCCCTGCATGGTCCATTCCTGGAAGCCAAAGAGCCTCAAAGCCTTGCATTCTTTTCCGGCGAATCAGAATGTCTTGGAGCGTGTGATCGAGCGCGTGGCCGATGTGAAGTGAGCCCGTTACGTTGGGGGGTGGAATAACGATCGTGTAGGGCAACTTGCTCGAAGAAGAGTCTGCAGTGAAATAGCCGTTCGACACCCACTTGGCGTAGAGCGCAGGTTCGCTATCGCTGGGGATGAAGTGGGTCGGGAGCGCTGACATACCGAGGAGTCTAACGAGGGTTAGGCGCTCTTCTCGCGCCGATCACGTTTAGGGGCGTCCCGAAGTACCGTGAGAGGGGCCACTCGCTCCCGCACGCTCTCTCTCGTGACGATAACTTTGGCCACGTCGGTGCGGCTAGGAATTTCGAACATGACAGAGAGCAGGATCTCCTCCAAGATGGCACGGAGGCCACGAGCTCCAGTCCCTCTCTTGATGGCTTGATCCGCGATCTCTTCGAGAGCATCTTGATTAAATTCAAGTTCGACATTGTCAAGATCAAAGAGACGAGAGTATTGGCGGACCAATGCATTCTTGGGCTCATTAAGAATGCGCATCAAGGCCTGGCGATCGAGGCTTTCTACGGAGGTAAGAACCGGCAGGCGCCCAATGAACTCTGGGATCATGCCGAATTTAAGTAGGTCCTCTGGCATTACCTGAGAGAAGATGTCGGTTGCCTCTCGCTCGGCGACGCCGACAAGTGTGGCACCAAAACCAACGCCCTTTGTACCGGTGCGTTGTTCAATAATTTTCTCTAGACCAGCAAATGCGCCGCCGACAATAAAGAGCACATTAGTGGTGTCAATCTGCAGAAATTCTTGGTGAGGGTGCTTACGACCACCTTGAGGTGGCACCGAGGCGGTAGTACCTTCGAGGATTTTGAGAAGCGCCTGCTGAACGCCTTCGCCGGAAACATCTCGAGTAATCGACGGGTTTTCGCTCTTACGGGCGATTTTGTCGATTTCATCGATATAGATAATTCCGGTTTCGGCTTTTTTAGTATCAAAATCAGCCGCTTGAATAAGTTTGAGCAGGATGTTCTCGACATCTTCGCCTACATAACCCGCTTCTGTGAGTGCGGTGGCGTCTGCAATAGCAAAAGGTACATTGAGCATGCGTGCAAGGGTCTGCGCCAGCAAGGTCTTTCCGCAGCCAGTGGGACCAAGGAGCAAGATGTTGCTCTTGGCAAGCTCTACTCCATCTTCGCGGAGTTTGTTCTCTCCGGCTTGCACTCGCTTGTAATGGTTGTAGACCGCTACTGAAAGTGCTTTCTTGGCACGCTCTTGACCGATGACGTAATCGTCAAGGAAGGCAAAAATCTCAGTAGGCTTGGGGAGCTCCTTGAGACCGAGCGATGACTTTTGCTCAATCTCGTCCTCAATGATTTCGTTGCAGAGATCAATGCACTCATCGCAGATGTAGACGCCAGGACCAGCGATCAATTTCTTGACCTGCTTTTGGGACTTCCCGCAGAAGTTACATTTAAGGAGATCGCCGCTCTCGCCGATACGCGTCATGTGGAACCTCCGGGAAGTCGCTCAGAGAGCGGAGCCGTGTCTCCTGCGGGGTGCAGGGGCCAGGGTTTAAGAGTACGGGGAGGCGCCCACGCGCGCTGGGGAATAATTACTTAAAGTTGTTCGCCCTTAGCGAAGAAGTACAGAGCGAAGAAGTGCAGAGCGAAGAAGTGCAGAGCGAAGAAGTGCAGAGCGAAGAAGTACAGAGCGAAGAACGGCAGAGCGAAGAAAACTACTTGGTAGCGCTCGCCTTGCGTGAGGTGAAGACCTGATCGATGAGACCGTACTCCACTGCCTCTTCGGCGGTGAGGATCTTGTCGCGCTCGATATCACGGCGAATATCTTCGATTTTGCGCGAGGAGTGCTTCTCGAGCATGGTCTCCAAGAGTTCGCGCATGCGTTGGATCTCGCGTGCTTGGATTTCGATATCCGAGCCCTGTCCCCCGCCCTCGCTTGAAGGTTGGTGGATAAGGATGCGGGAATTAGCAAGTGCATAGCGCTTACCCTTTGCGCCGCCGGCAAGGAGGATCGCTGCTGCTGACGCGGCCTGGCCAAGGCAGACGGTCGAAATATCGGGGCGCACAAATTGCATGGTGTCGTAAATGGCAGTGAGCGCCGTGAACGATCCACCAGGTGAATTGATGTACATCATGATGTCGCGATCTGGATCCATGGACTCGAGAGTGAGCAACTGGGCCATCACGTCGTTTGCGATGGTGTCGTCGATTCCCTGGCCCAAGAAAATGATGCGCTCTTCGAAGAGTTTGGTGTATGGATCGAGACGCTTGTACCCATAGGCGGTGCGCTCTTCGATCTGTGGAAGTACATAGCGCGAAGTAATTTCATTCGAGTTGACTTGATTCATTTGGCGGTCCATTCCTAGGAAGTCTCTCATTTCGATGTTCCACCATTTCCTTCGACTTGGCGCGCGCTGCGCACCACGCTATCCACAAAACCATATTCAGCAGCTTCTTCTGCAGTAAACCAGCGATCTCGATCGGAGTCTTCGGCGATCTGCTCTTGGGTTTGCCCGGTGTGCTCGGCAATGAGTTCAGCCATTTTACGTTTGGTGTACATCATTTGCTCGGCCTGAATCTTGATATCTGATGCTGTACCGCTAATGCCACCAGATGGTTGGTGCATCATGATGCGTGCATGCGGGAGGGCGTAACGCTTTCCAGGTGCGCCGGCGCAGAGCAAGAACTGACCCATCGAAGCCGCAAGTCCCATAGCTACCGTGGCTACATCGTTCTTGACGTATTGCATGGTGTCGTAGATGGCCATACCAGCAGAGACAGAACCGCCCGGTGAATTGATGTAAAGGTAGATGTCTTTCTCTGGATCTTCAGCAGCAAGAAGAAGCATCTGAGCACAAATTGCGTTTGCCATTTTGTCTTCGACTACTGCGCCAAGGAAAATAATGCGTTCGCGCAGGAGACGGTCATACACGTTGTCATCGAGTCCGCCCATTGCTGCTGCGGATGTGATGCTTGATTGAGATGCCATCTCTCTCCTCCTACATTTCTACTACGCCATTTCTACTACGACGCTCGCGTCTACTCTGACCCTAACAATGCAGGCGCTGGATTACTTCCCCAGGTGGGCTCTGTTCGCTCACGGCGCAAGGGCGGGACCACGGGCCGAGGTCGGAATTAATCCTCGAGGGCAGGCTTGGGGCGAAGCGCCGCAAGGTCAACAGCCTTGCCTGATGCGTCTTTGACCTGAACGCGCTCCAGGATGGTTGCCATAGCCTTAGCACGCGCAACTTCACTAAATACTGCGGTGAGATTGCCTGATTGGACCAGTTGTTGGGTGAACTCATCTGGACTCATGCCATAACGCATGGCGCTTCGCATGAGGTATTCGGAGAGCTCAGCATCAGTTACTTCTACCTTTTCGGCAGATGCGATGGCATCGAGCAAGAATGAAGACTTGAGTGATTGGCGAACCTCAGTGTTGACCTCGGCGCGATGCTCGGCATCTTCGAGGCGACCTTCTCCTTCGAGATGCGCGTGGATCTCTTCTTCGACCAAGCCTTCTGGAAGTGGAATATCCAGGCTCTCAAGAAGTTGCTCTAAAAGACGGTCGCGCGCTTGCGCGCCTTGCTCCATCGCCTTGAGGCGCTTCATCCGCTCAACCACGTCTGCACGTAATTCAACCAAGGTGTCGAACTCACTTGCGAGCGCAGCGAATTCATCGTTGAGCTCGGGGAGAATTCGCTCCTTCACGCTATGCACAGTGACTTCTACTTCTGAAGTCTGTCCTTCGTGTGCACCAAGCAGCGTGGTGGCAAAACTCTTGGTCTCCCCCGCTGACATTCCGCGAATTGCATCGTCTAAACCATCGATCATGCGATTTGTGCCGGCTTCGTAAGAAATATTGCGAGCAACGCCGTCTTCTACTTCTATCGAGTACGTAGGCGCGTCCGAAACGTTGGTCGATCAACGTGTTCGGAATTTTTCCTTTGCGAAACCCAGGAATATTTACTTGCTTGGAGATTGCCTTGTACGCCTCGGCGATGTGGCTATCGAGTTCTGCGAAGGGGACTTCGATGTCGAGCCGGACACGGGTGGGGGAAAGGGTCGTGACGTCGCTCTTCACTGCGTACTCCTTATTTCCACACCCTCCGCACAGTCGCGGAAGGGGTCTTCATCTATTGGTCGGGGCGGGGAGATTCGAACTCCCGGTCTCCTGCTCCCAAAGCAGGCGCGCTAGCCACTACGCTACGCCCCGTGGCGCCTGGAAAGTCTAGGGCAGATTTCTCGTGACTCATTCACCCCCGCGAGCCGGTACGATCTGAGGCGCACCATGCGGATGTAGCTCAATGGTAGAGCCCCAGCCTTCCAAGCTGGCCATGCCGGTTCGATCCCGGTCATCCGCTCCACATAATCGTTGAATCTCGCAGATTTCTCCGGTTTTACGCCTGTGACCAGCGCGAAAGGAAGAGTCCAGTGAATAGGAAACTCACGTACATCTTCAGCGCTGCCGCTTTGGTAGCGATCGCCGGCGTGGCCGCTACGGCTCTCCTCTTCTGGTTACCTGGCGGGCATCTCCGCGAAAAGTTGGAGGTGATCGACGCCACAAGCTCCGTCGATGGCAGTGGGCAGTACCAA
>RGER01000092.1 GCA_009917815.1 Actinomycetota bacterium | reverse complement strand
ACATAAAACTCTGGATGCCAATGAAAGAGGTACGCACCTTTACCTAAGGAAGTAACGTGCCAATCTCTTGTACTCATCGAACTTGAAGTACAAGTTTTCCAGTAGTTTTGCGGCCCTCAAGATCAATATGCGCCTGGCTAGCCTGGCTCAGCGGATAACGCCCACCAATGGCCACTTGCATATCTCCACGTCGAAATGCGGCGAAGACTTCGTTGGCACGCCATATGAGTTCTAAGCGTGTAGCCACAAAGTCGCCAAGGGAGGGGCGAGTAAAGAAAATTGACCCTGCTGCTAATTTCGTTGGCTCAAATGCAGGGACGGGACCACTTGCGGCGCCATAGAGCACCATGGTGCCGCGGCGTCGCAGTGAAGCGATGCTCTCATCGAAGGTATCTGCACCGACTCCGTCATAGACCACATGAGCACCAGCACCTTGACTCACTTCCAGCACCTGATCACGGAATCCTTCATAAGGAACCGCAACATCGGCACCTGCAGCAATTGCGAGCGCTCGTTTCTCAGGAGTGGATGCAGTTGCCACAACTATGCCACCGAGAGATTTAACGTAACGAGTAAGGAGTAATCCCACGCCACCCGCGGCGGAGTGCACTACGGCAACATCGCCAGGTTGAATTGAGTAGGAATCATGCGCAAGGTAATGCGTAGTCATGCCCTGCAAGAGCAGCGCGAGCGCATCTTCATCCGAGATGTCATCGGGTAGTGGAATCAAGGTAGTGGCGGTCAGCGCTACTGCTTCGCCATATCCACCCGTAGACATCACCCAACCGACCCGATCACCCACACGTAAATCACTCGGGGCATCTGGGCAGAGTTCGGAGATCACGCCCACGCCTTCCGCACCAGGAACGAAGGGAAGAGGTTTCGGATAGCGACCGATCCGGTGGTAGACATCGATGAAGTTCACCCCCGCAAGCGATATGTCCACAACAGCCTGATCTGGCCCCGCGCTGGGGCGTTCGATCTCGCTGATGGTGAGTACCTCGGGTCCGCCGGGCTGGGTGATCTGGATTGCTCTCATAGAGTCAAGTCTAGGCGCCGACGCTTAGGAGGCGAAAACGGGAAGTACCTTCTCCGCAAAGAGCTCCATCGTGTCAACGGCGCCCGTCACACGGGGTCCGTGTGGTTGGGCAACGGGGGAACCACCGAGCAATGAGATGTGTTGGAGACCAATGTCGTTGATGAGATGGCCGAGCTTATCGATGCACTCATTCGGTCCCCCCACGATTGCAATCCACTGAATGAACTCTTCATCGATGAGTTGAAGGTGGGTACCTTCTTCTTGGCCGTGATGAGCCATGTCGTACTGCGATTTCAATGTGTTGGCGTATCCCTTAATTTCTCCAGGGAGATGTTCGGTAGGTGAGTGCTCCATGCCGGAGAAGTGTGCAACGAGGCCAGCACAGGTACGTGCAAGACTAATCGCACGTGCCTTGTCGTTGTCACAGACTAAGTTCACATATGCACCCACTGAAACGGAATTACGATCACGTCCATTCTCTGCCATACGTGCGTTGAATACATCCATCGCCCATTGAATGCGCTCAGGATTACTACCGACAGCGAAGGAAACGCGATCTGCAATATCTGCAGCAAGTTGAATAGTCTTAGGACCAGTGCACGCCATATCGATGATGACTGGCGGAATATCTCCTGGCTTTATCCAACGAATTGCTGATGGAGTACCGTCTCGATCAACAACGCCACCGGCAATGTAGGTGCGGATTGCGTGCACGTACTCGGCCATTTGTTTCCCAGTAGCTTGCTTCTTACCAATATGTGCGGCAGATGAATCACCGCGGCCGATTCC
Source organism: Actinomycetota bacterium (assembly GCA_009917815.1). Taxonomy (GTDB): domain Bacteria; phylum Actinomycetota; class Actinomycetes; order Nanopelagicales; family Nanopelagicaceae. The sequence continues at coordinate 3,775 of RGER01000092.1, read as the reverse complement.
ACAGATCACCCGTCCGCCAGATTCCACCTGCATGGTGGCGAGTGCGCCAGCAGTCACTGCTGAGTCGCGCGTGATTGGATTTGTTACTCCAGTGCCGATACGAAGCGTGGTGGTGGCAACTGCGGCGAGGTTAAGTTGACCGTATGGGTCAGCGCAGAGATTCTGTGTGTCAGGCGCAAGAAAGTATCCGAAGCCCATTGCTTCGATCCGTTTTGCTAAGGGTGCGGTGTAGGTCGCAGATGGTTCGATGACGAGTCCGATATCGGTCACTGGAATTCCTTTGCTTGCGGTGATGTGCTTGAGGGAATCTATCTGAAGCAGGAAAGAAAAGAAACTAGTTCTGACCCAAACTATCTAGGAGTTTCTCCGCCCGCCTGGCTCACTGGGAAGAGCGGCAACTTTCCGCTCCTAACCCTCCTCTCCGGGGCCTTTGCTCGGTAAACTCAAGGTCGGAACATCACTTCCGACAGCTCGGAAAGGTGCGACATGGATCCCAAAGGCGAAGGCATACTCGTCACCCCGCACGTTGCTTTCTCGGTGGAGGACGTGCCCAAAGGTCGTATTACCGATATCGGTGACCCCACCGGAATTCTCAAGAAGGCGCTCAAAGGGCTCAACCACTCCAACGGGATCGTGGAGCTCAGCCACCCCATCACCAGCATGCTCGCCGATTGGGACCCATTCGACCTCATTGCCCGAGGAGCACCGAGGACCGAATATCGCTACGAGGCCATGATGATGGCCACCTTGGCGGTAAACGAAAGACTTACCTACACCACAATGCGCGCAATTTGGCGATACGCATTCGCTAATCCAGAGCTATTCGATGGTGATGAAAACAAAGACCTTCTCTCATTGATTGCCGACATCAACGCGATCATTTAAGGCTAGGCTTACATCTATCAAGGTCGAAACTAATTACAGGGGATGTCATGGCGAACAAAGAGCAACAAGGAAATGCAAATAAGAAAAAGGAAGCAAAGCTCACTCTTAAAGAGAAGCGTCTGAAGAAGCAAGAGAAGAAGAGCAAGGATTAATTTCTCCCCGCTTTCATGAAGACCGTATGGGACATAGGGGCTCAACGCCCGAATTTTGTTCCACTCCAAGAAGATCGCACCGCCGATCTCTGCGTTATTGGGTTGGGTGGTTCCGGTCTTACTGCCGTTAATGAAGCGCTCGCTCGAGGTTTAAGTGTCATTGGCATCGACGCCGGTGAAATTGCTGGCGAAGCTGCAGGTCGTAACGGTGGATTCCTTCTAGCAGGTATTGCAGATTTCCATCATGACGCAGTTGCACACTTGGGGCGCGATAAGGCGCGGGCTCTCTATCAACGCACGCTCGATGAGATGTTACTTATGGAGCGTGCGACGCCGGCGAGTATTCGACGTATCGGTGGGCTACGGATCGCCTTCGATGATGATGAATTATTAGATTGCCAGAAGCACTTTGATGCCCTGATTCTTGATGGTTTTCCCGTAGAGATGTACGACGGACCCGAAGGTAGGGGAATCCTTATTCCCACTGACGGAGTCTTCCACCCACTCAACCGCGCGATATCATTAGTGGAGCACGCGGCAGCTGGCGGGGCGGAACTCTATGCCCAGACAAGAGCTCTCACTGTTGAAAGCAACGTAGTGCGCACGCCACACGGCAGAATTGAAGCAAAGAGTATTTTGGTAGCCATAGACGGCAATCTCTCCGTATTACTTCCGCAGTTAAAAGATGACGTGTATCCGGTGCGTCTGCAAATGCTCTCGACTGCGCCGGAGACCACTAAGCGATTCCCACTTCCGGTATACACGCGTTCAGCTTATGACTACTGGCAACAACTCCCTGATGGTCGCATCTCTATTGGTGGCGGTAGGGATGTCGGCGGAGTCGAAGAGAATACGAACGAGGTGCGCATCACGAGCACTGTGCAGAATTTCTTGGATGAAAGAATCAAAGGCTTGGGTATAACCGCACCTGTAGAACACCGATGGGCAGCTACCGTCAGTTACACCAAGTCGGGCCTTCCTATCGCTCGTGAGGTGGCAGCTGACGTATATGCAATCGGTGCCTACTGTGGAACGGGCAACGTTGTTGGCGCACTTCTTGGTCGCGCGGTAGTAGAAAAGATCAGCACGGGTAAGAGCGATGTCTGGTCAGACTTCAGCGAGGTTATTTAACGATCCCCGTAGGGTCTTCTTCGCGAATATTCCACGAAGTTTGATACGACTCGAGAAGATCGAGGAAGGGCTTCGGCTCAAACCACTCAGGGCCAGCAACGCCGGATGGCTGCCACACCTTTGAATGGATCAGTTCCATCGCAATCACTGGGTTGATCGCGGTCTGCCAGACAACCGCCTGATCGCCGTACTCCTTCATCGACCATGCGTTATCCACCACGTTATAGAGGTAGCACGCGTACGGCTCCCCCTCCTTGTTTAAGCCCTTCACGAGTGCGCCGGCGCAGGTCTTGCCCTTCATCCGCTCTCCTAATGTGGCCGGGTCAGGAAGCGATGCGGTAAGTAGATCGCGTGGTGAGACCGCGACGCCTTGTACGTCAACAGTTTCTTTTCGATCGATGCCGAGCATATGAATGGTTTTGAGCGTGGTGATGAATTGCGCGCCAAGGCCGTACTTGAAGTTCACTTTCTTCGCATCAATCTTCTGTGGGATAAGAATTACTTCTTCGTGCTCCACATTCACACACTCTACGGGACCGATGCCCTCTGGGAAGTCAAAGATCTCGATACCGCTAAAGGGTTCGGTGGTGTACCAACCGCGACCGTCTTCCCAAATGATTGGCGGATTGAGGCACTCTTCGATGGTGGTCCAGATGGAGAAGGAAGGCGCAAAATTATGGCCTTCGACGACAATGTTGGAGCCATCAAGGATCGTGACGGAATCGATGCGACTAAAGAGGTAGTCGTTGGCGTAACGCGCAAGCACATCGCTCATGCCAGGCTCGATACCCATTCCTACAAGTGCGTAAATGCCGCGCTCACTCCAATTCCAGTCGCGGGCAAATTGTTCATCACCGAGCTTCACACCGGTTTCCGTGTTGGGGTAATGCGGGTGCGGGCGCGAAAGCGACATCGCCATGTCGATGTAATTTCGATTTTCAATTTCGCATGCAAGAAAGATGGGCATCACAAAACGGGGATCGACCGCGTTGATCACCACATCGGGATCTGCTTTGCGGATCAGTTCGCGAATATCTTCTAACTCGGCTGCGTTGACCATGGCAGCCGAGAACCGCGAATCATTGAGGCGCTCGACTGCAGATTCTGCACGAGCTAAATCCCGATCCGCGATAATCATGGAAGAAATAAATTTTCTGCGAGAGGCAATATTGGCGATTGAACGCCCTACTCCACCGGCGCCGATAACGAGCGCTTTCATTACAAACCATCCTCAGAAATTTCTCACTTTGGTTCTTTCAGTCTATTTACTTGCCCGAACTTCGGCAAGGCGAGGATAAATATGGTCGAAAGTGAGTTGGCATTGTATTTTTATCCCATGCTTTCACGCCGTCACATACTTGCAGGCTTTTCGGGTGCGCTCGCTTCCTTAATCAGTGGAACGGCATTCGCCGCGGCGGGACCAACTTTGGTACCTAAAAAGGTGGGCCAAACGATTATCTGGCGTGGAAAGAAGTACACCGCTATCAAATCGGGAAAGAAGATTCTCTGGAATAAGGGTGTTCCTCTCCCCGCGGCGACTCCGTCAGCATCGCCCTCAGCCAGTACGACACCTTCACCCACTGCAACGTCTTCGCCCACTGCAACGC
>RGER01000091.1 GCA_009917815.1 Actinomycetota bacterium | reverse complement strand
GACAACGAAGGAGCCGCCTCCACGGACGATATGGCAGATCTCGTCGTAGAGGTGATAGTGGGCAGGGGCTCCCGAAGTCGGAATGAACCCGATAAACATCGTGGCGCCCGTGCTTCCTCGGCTCTCGTCAAAGAGCACCTCAAACTCCCGGTTACCAGTCGCCTTTCCCTTATTGGTGATCCCTTGCTTCACGACGCGTTGAAAACCAGTTGCAGGCTTAGCAATCTTTCGAGCATGTGGCCCAACGCCCGGTGTGTGTACTGAAAAGATTTTGAAGGGCGTCGTGCTGGAGAGAGCCCATTCCTCCCCATCGCGGATGAGGGCGGCAGAATCTGGTGAGAGTTCGAACTCTTCGCCAGCGACCGTGAGTCTGCCATTTCCTTCGCGAACAAAGAGCAGGAGGTCACCGTTCTCGTGGATTCCCATCTCGGCACTTCCGTTGAGATGAATTTCGCTCGCGGTAAGTGCTTCTGCATACTCACCGTCGCGTACCAATTCGAAGATTTTCGCTTCGCCTCGCGAAATAGGAGGCAGATCGGCTACGGTGCGTACCACGCCCGGAAAAAAGTTACTGGGATTCCCGCTCGGATTTGTTGTCATGAAAGGAAGCGTACTCGTGAAGATACTTCGCCACGCAAGTGCCATTTGGAACGGATCTGTGCCCACGGGTACCGGGAGTATGACACTGGGCCGTGCGGGTCAAGTCATTCCGTTCTCTTTGAAATCGCGCACCGACGAAAACGCTGGAACCAATCCTGAAGAACTCATTGGTGCTGCTCATGCAGGATGTTTTTCGATGGCACTCACCAGCATTCTTGAAGATGCAGGTCTTTCAGTGGGCTCAGTGGAGACAAGCGCACGAGTAACGCTCGAACAACGAAGCGACGGTTTTTGGATCAGCGAGGTGCATCTGGTCACTCGTGGAGTGGGGCAAGCTTGTTCAAATGATGAGTTTGTGGCTTACGCAGAAAAAGCAAAGGCTACTTGCCCAGTATCGAAGCTCTATTCATCGGCCGCGATTACTTTGGATGCAGCACTCGCTTAATACGCGCAGGAGTTATTCCTCTTTGAGTGCGTGGTTGGTGATCTCTGTACGGATGTCCCAGAGCTCAGGGAAGAAGCATTTGTCGCGAAGTTGACCTATAACTTCCACCGGCGTTCCTTGCGTTCCGGAAACGTGCAATCCGATGCTGCGTTCAACTACTTTGAAATGTCGATGGCGCCAGTTGATCATGCGTTCATCAACTTCAATGAGAGCTTCGGCCAACCGGTAGAGCTGATCGTGCAGATCGTGATGGACGAAGAGATCAAGTAGTGAAATGTTGGCGGCGTTCAGCAAGCGATGGAATTCCACCCCGAGCTGTGGGATTACTGCGCGTATCCCGTTAAAACCGGGCGAGTCGAAACCTGAACCATGGCCAAGTGCGCGGCGAACTTGTTGGTAATCCCACGGTGACATTTTCTCCAGCATGTCGAGATTTTGCGTGGCATTAATAACGCACATCGGGATGCGATCAATGAGCCGAAGTGCGCCAGCGATATCTCCAGATTGGAGCCTCGAGATGATCTCGTTCGACTCGGCGATGGCCAACTTGAGCCAGAGCTCTGAGGATTGGTGCACCACAGTGAAGAGGAGTTCATCGCGATGCTCCCAGGTATCAGGCCCTTTCTGTAAGGAGAGGAGTTCGTTCGTTCGAATGTAGCGTTCGTAATCGCTATTACCTGAACCGGTGAGTACTTGATCTGCGCCATAAGTCATGGTGTGAGAGTACGCCACTCTTGCGTATCTCCTCTAGCAACTTGTTCAATCAACCTGAAAGAGTTTAGATTCTTAATACACGCGAGTAAGAAAATTATGGAGGGGCTATGAGCCAGCAAAACGTCGACGTTGTCGTTGTCGGGGCCGGACATCAAGGCTTGGTGGCCGCGACAGCGCTCGCGGAAAAAGGGCTCTCCGTAGTGGTGGTGGAACGCTCTGATGTTGCCGGCGGTGCTATTCGAAGTGGTGAACTCACCCTTCCTGGTTTCACGCATGATTATTGGGCGACCAACATGGGTCTCTTTCTTGGCTCTCCATACTTTGCTAAGCATGGCGCCGAGTTGAGCGCGCTGGGGCTGAAATTCGCGCACTCATCAACTCCGTACGCATCCGCTTTTCCCAATGGGAAGAGTCTCAAGGTGATGCAAGACGGAGAAGCCACCGCAGCAATGTGGTCGGCGCACAACGCAGGCGATGCACAAGGTTGGGCTGCACTCGGTGCCCTTTTTGGAGATTTTGCAGGTTCGTACTTTCCGATGTACGGAAACCCACTTCCTTCTAAAGGCACGTGGCAAGGTGCTCGTGCATTGTGGAAAGCGCGGGGCAAGAAGGGTTCCGGCGAGCTCCTTCGCATTTTGCTCTCATCCACGCGCGCACTGGGTGATCGTTACTTTGAAACTCCGGAAGCAAAATCACTTCTTGCAGCGTGGGGTATGCACCTTGATTACGCCCCGGATATCACGGGCGGCGCAGTCTTCCCATTGCTGGAGTGCTTCCTAGACATGGCCAATGGCATGTCGATAGTTGAAGGCGGAGCAAGCAATTTGGTCAATGCAATGGTTGCCCTACTGGAGAAGAAGGGTGGCAAAGTTCTGCTTGGAAGAGATGTCGCACGCATTTTGGTCAATGAAAAAGGCGCCTTTGGTGTGCGTTTGGCAAATGGAGAACAAATCTTGGCTCGTCGAGGGGTTATTTCTACGGTCGTTCTCCCAGTGATGGTGAATACCTTGCTGGAATCTTCAGACGTCCCAGCCCACATGAAACAAGCGGCAGCGCATTACAGATTTGGTCCAGGAACGATGATGGTGCATTTGGCGACGAGCGGGCCGATACCGTGGAGCGATAGTGAACTTGCGAAGTTTGCTTATGTTCACGTCGGTCCCTATGTCGATGACATGGCGCGTACGTATCAACAATCTCTTGCTGGAGAGATTCCAGACGAGCCCCTCCTTGTTGTGGGTCAAAGTTCGGTGGTAGATCCATCGCGCGCTCCAGAGGGGAAGGCTGTGGTCTGGATCCAGGTGCGTACCCTTCCCCACATTCCGAAGGGAAGCACGTGGGAGGCGCAGCGCGAGCAGGTGGCTGATCAGGTGGTTGCCAAACTTGAGAAATATGCTCCAGGTTTTACTGCGACCATTCTGGGTCGCCACGTGATGAGTCCAGCCGACCTTCAGGCTGCGAACCCTAACCTCGTCGGCGGTGACTCGGTGGCGGGTAGCCACCAGTTGGATCAATTCCTCATGCGCCCCAGCCTCGACCTCGGCAAATACGCCACTGAGATTCCACGCCTCTATATCGCCGGGGCGGGAACGTGGCCAGGAGCCGGCGCTAACGCCATCTCGGGTGGTTTAGCTGCTGCTCGATTGCTCAAAGGTTAAGAAAGGTTCACGGCTGAGGCGCGAAAAAGATTTATGCTGACTTCATTGACTCCACCTTGCGTCTCCTTTACGGTCGTCAAAAAGAGAGCAGGAGTTAGATGACGCCCACCCCGAGTGAGACTCCCCAGCGGGGCAGCGTTTCCGAAGGCACCCTTGACCCCACCATCTTCCGTGGGGTGATGTCTCAATGGGTTACCGGAATCTCGCTGATCACTTCAAGCGATGAGGGCGCTCCGATTGGAATCATCTGTAACTCACTCGCCTCGGTCTCACTTGATCCGCTCCTCTTGCTCTGGACGGTAGATCGTAAATCGTCATCCTTTGAACATTGGCAACGAGTTGAGCATTGGGCGGTGCATTTTCTGGCCGATGACCAACGTCCGTTAGTGAAGCAATTTGCACAGAAAGGCGGAAATAAATTCGCCGGCGTTGAATATGAACTTTCCGATCGTGGAGTCCCGTTATTGGGGAACTCGCTCGTTCGGATGGAGTGCACCACTTGGAATCGAATGGATGCAGGCGATCACGTAGTGATCGTGGGAGAAGTGGATTCATTCGAGCAACGATTCGCAACTCCGCTTACTTTCGTCCACGGGTCTCTTGTGGCCGGAAATTTGCCGGAACCAAAGTAAGTAAACCTTCATCGATCGACCCGAAAGGCACAACATGGTTAAGCGCATTGCAGATATGAAAGATTTCAAACTCGGGCTCTTCTCGCCGAACTGCTCTTCGGGATTAGCTGTCACCAAAGCTCCAGATCGTTGGAGCGGATCTTGGGAAGATAACCTTCGACTTGCCAAGATTGCCGACGATGCAGGAATTGATTTCTTGCTCCCTATCGCTCGTTGGATCGGCTACGGCGGCGAGACTAATTTCCACGAGGGCGTACTCGATCCCACTACATGGGCTGCCGGTCTGCTCGCAAATACCAAGAACATCTTTGTATTTGCCACCATTCACACTGCTTTCAACCACCCCATTGTGGTCGCTAAGCAGATGGCAACAGTTGATCACATCGGCCAAGGTCGTGCCGGTATCAATATTGTTGCTGGTTGGAATAAGCCGGAGTACGACACTTTCGGTATGGATCTTCCATCTGATCACAATGATCGCTACGCCCTCGCGCAAGAGTGGTGGGATGTCATCAAGAAAATCTGGACTACTGAAGGCAAGTTCGACCACGATGGCAAGTTCTTCAAGTTGCAACATGTTGAAGGTATGCCAAAGCCAGTCGATGGAATGCTTCCAGTCCTGAACGCAGGTTCTTCACCTCAAGGTCGTGAGTTTGCCGCGCGTAATGCCAACTTTGCATTCACTGTTGTCGGCGGCCCGGAAGATGGTGCAGAAGTTGTTAAGCAAGTAACGCAGCAGGCCAAGGATCAATACAGCCGTCAGATGGGCGTCTTTACTCTCGGCCACGTCGTGTGTAAGCCCACCCGCAAGGAAGCTGATGAATTCCTGCACTACTACGCAGATGAGTATGCAGATTGGAGTGCTGTCGACAATTTGATGGAGCTCCAAGGGTTGCATGCCATGTCCTTCAGCAAAGAGATGCTCTCGATGTTCCGCGGCCGTTTTGCCGCTGGTCATGGTTCCTGCCCACTCATTGGAACTCCGGATGAGGTGGCCGATGCTATTGAAGGCTTCCATCAGGCCGGCTTTGGCGGTATGACCTTGGCATTCTTGGATTACGCCAAGGAACTTCCGTACTTTGCCCAAGAGGTCTTGCCACGCTTGGAGCGCAAGGGCGTACGTTTACCTAGATAATGTCTTTATGACATCTCTCTTTGACGCATTACGTATCGGCGCTATCACTACTTCTAATCGAGTGGTGATGGCGCCGATGACGCGTAATCGCGCTTCGGCCACCGGCGTTCCTACTGACTTGATGAGTGAGTACTACGCCCAGCGAGCCTCCTTCGGCCTCATCATCTCCGAGGGGGTGCAACCGGCGGCGATTGGCCAGGGTTACCCGCATACCCCAGGGCTTCATAATGATGAGCAGACGGCTGGCTGGAAGAAAGTTGCTGCTGCAGTTCACGGCGCCGGCGGCCACATCTTTCTGCAGTTGATGCACGCCGGACGAATTAGTCACGTTGATGTGATCGGAACTCAACCGGTTGCGCCGAGTGCGGTGACTCCGGCTGGGAAACTCTTTACTGGAAGAGAAACTAAACCCTTTGATCAACCACGAGAGATGACAGCCGAAGATCTCATCGATGCTCGTCGCTCATATGTGGATGCAGCTCAACGAGCGATTGCAGCTGGGTGCGACGGTGTTGAGCTTCATGCGGCTAATGGTTACTTGCTCAATCAATTCCTGGCCGACAATTCAAATCAGCGCACGGATCAATACGGTGGGTCCCCAGAGAACCGGGCACGATTCGTGATTGAAACGGTGCGTGCAGTGGTTGATCAA
>RGER01000010.1 GCA_009917815.1 Actinomycetota bacterium | reverse complement strand
GCAACATCTCTATTACCGCTTTTTTTCAGGCCGGCTGCCACGCCTGCAGCTCGAAAACCCTTCGCAAAAGTGACGCTCATGGCGCAATCCCTTGGCCTTTCAAGCCGCTATCTTCGGCAAATCCACACATAATGTTCGCGTTCTGAATCGCTTGTCCCGCTGCGCCCTTTACTAAATTATCTAGCGCAACAGTGATCACTGCATGGCCAACTCGTACGTCTGATTCGATTGCGATGTGCACATTGTTCGATCCATACACAGATGATGTGGCCGGCTGACCATCGATCAAGTGAATAAATAATTCTTCCGCATACATTCGCTCAAAAGCCGAGCGCAGAGTATCTACGTGATGTTTCCCATTCATTCGTACGGTGATAGCTGCCAAGATTCCGCGTGACATAGGTGCCAAGAGTGGCGTAAAAGTAAGCGATACTGCCCTTCCAGCAACGTGAGCGAGGGTTTGTTCGATTTCCGGCGTGTGTTGATGGACGCCACCCACTTTGTAGGCCGACATAGAGCCCATAACTTCACTACCCAAGAGATTCACTTTAGCCGCTCGACCAGCGCCAGAAGTCCCCGATGCGGCCACCACCACAATTCCCTCGGGTTGCACAAGTTCGGCACTCAACAGTGGCGCAACACCAAGCGTGATCGCAGTTGCGTAGCAACCAGGGTTGGCAACGCGAGAGCTCTCTTTAATTCGCGCACGTGCATCGGGCATCTCTGGAAGACCGTACGTCCACGTACCTGCGTGCTCTCCCCCATAGAACTCGCTCCACGCACTTGCCTTTTCGAGACGAAAATCAGCACCGAGGTCTACTACCTTTGAAATGCCGGGGTGGGCATTTACCAACGCAGCGGACGCACCATGCGGGAGCGCCGTGAAGAGAATGTCGCACTCACCTAAAGCTGGATCTTCGGCGGCCACGAAACGCTTACCCGCATAGCGGTGAAGGCCCGGATGGAGGGTCGTGATCTGCTCGCCAGCGTTGCTGGAGGCGGCCGCAAGACCGACTTCGATCTCTGGATGATCTGCAAGGAGCCGGAGCAACTCCCCACCGGCGTAACCGCTGGCACCTGCGATATTGGCCCTCATTGTCATGGGGCTATCTTACATGATTATGCAATAACATGCATAATCATTACTATCCGCGGAGGGTTGCTCCGCAGGACTCTCTCGCTTCGTTTACGGCGCTCGCGCGCAAGACCGCGACCTCTTCGCCAGTCAAAGTGCGGTCCGCAGCTCTGAAAGTAAGCGTGAAGGCGAGCGAAATGGAGCCTGCGGGTATCGGCTCACCTTCATATCGATCGAAGAGCTCTACAGATTCCAGCTCGCTTCCGCCACCGCGCTTCAAGGCCGAGATCAGATCAGCGGCCGGAATTGAGTTCGCCACAATCAACGCCACATCTTGGATAGCCGGCGGTTGGGTGGAGAAGAGAGGTGCTACCCGCGCCCTGGAATTGCCTAATAGATCGAGGTCAATCTCAAAAGCAGAGGTTCGTGGAGGTAGGTCAACTGCTTTGAGAACTCGAGGATGTATCTCTCCTGCAAATCCCACCAGAAGACCGTCGGCATAGATGCCTGCCCCACGTCCTGGATGCCAGGGAGCCATATCTGCAGCCCGCACATCAACCTTAGCGCCCACTGTTTCTACTACCGTTCGCGCCATAGCGATCGCGTCACTCCATGAGGTGGGTTGCGCTTTACCCTGCCAACTTTCGCTCTCGCGTGCACCGGTGAGAACACCGGCAACACTCTGAGGTTGATGTGGAATGGAGCGCATTAAACTTTCAAGTTCTTGCGCGGATGGCGCGCGTTCGACGCCGAGGGCGACCGTAGGTTGAAAACCTTCAGAGAAGAAGAGTGAACCCATTTCGAAGAGTGCAACTTGCTTAGCCCCTCGTCCAAGATTTCGTTTCAAAGTCGCGAAGAGACCTGGCAGTAAAGTCGTCCGAAGGTACGGCTCCTCTTCGCTAATTGGATTAACGAGTGCAATGAGATTTCGTCGCGAATCCTCATTCGCGACACCCATGTGATCCAACACAGCGCTACCGAGAAAGGGGTAGGAGAGTATCTCGACAAAATCGTGCTCTGCCAAAGTGCGACCTATATGACGACGTGTTCGTTGTGCATCCGAGAGCCCACGACTCGACGCCTGGGTAAGGAGCACGGATGGAATCTTCTCGTAACCCTCCAGGCGCGCGATCTCTTCCACCACCGCAGATGTTGACCCACAGCCTGTGCTGTGTAGGAAAACCCGACTAACCGCGAAGGAAAATTCGGATCGATTTCGATCACCGGTGTGGGATTTCGATTGTCAATGTCAATCGATGTCACGTGCACTCCCCCACCAAATTGGCAGAGTAATTGGATCGCACGTGCAGAGGCGTGGCGAGGAAGTTCAGGGTCCACTCCCCGCTCCAGTCGGCGTGAAGCCTCGCTAGAAAGTTTGTGACGACGAGACATTCGACCCACAACCGCCGGTATGAAGTGGGCCGCTTCGAGCAAAATCGAGTTGGTTTCGTCGGATATCTCGCTGGCCAGGCCACCCATTGTGCCCGCCAACGCAAGTGGGCCATCATCATCTGCAATAAGGAGGTCGTCAGCAATAAGTGAGCGTTTTACGTGATCTAGCGTCTCAAGACTTTCACCATCTTTAGCCCTGCGAACTCGTAAGGTCCCAGTGATCTTCGCTGCGTCGAATGCGTGCAGTGGTTGACCGAGTTCGAGCATCACGTAATTTGTGATATCCACCGCCAAAGATATTGAACGCATTCCACAAAGCGCTAGACGATTTTGCATCCAAAGCGGCGAGGGTGAAGCTGGATTCCAGCCGGTAACACTGCTCAACACTAAGCGGTCTGCTCCCGAAGGGTCTTCAATCGCAGCCGAGATCGATGTAGCGATATTTGTAAGTTCATATTTATTTACTGGATCGACAAAATCTAAATTGAAGGCGGTCGCCACCTCGCGTGCGACTCCCCGCATAGATAATGCATAACCACGGTCTGGCGTGACAGCTAGATCGATGACGGCATCTTTCAGGTTGAGCAACGCAATAGCATCGTCCCCAACCTGGGCGCTCCCTTCCGGGAGCACCAAGATCCCCGAATGATCCTCTCCAAGCCCCAATTCCTTAGTAGAACAGACCATTCCGTTACTTGTATGCCCATACGTTTCGCGTGCCGTGATAGCAAACCCGCCAGGCAATACTGCACCCGGCTTTACCACCACCACGAGATCGCCAGCTTGAAAATTTTGCGCTCCACAGATCATCCAGCGAGGTTCGGCTTCGCCAGCATCGACACTCACCCATCGAATGGGCTTCTTAAATTCAGTAAGCACATCAACGGTGAGAACACGGGCCACCACAATCGGCCCTACTAGATCCTCACCAAGATGGGTAACGGACTCAACCTCAAGCCCCTGGCGCAGCAATGCTTCAGCAACTTGGTCAGCGGTCACGTCATCAGGAAGGAGAACAAACTCGCGCAACCACGAAATGGGAAACTTCATCAGATTTCCATTCCAAAAGCGGTCGTAAAGCGAACGTCGCCCTCCACGATGTCTCGCATGTCGGTGACGCCGTGACGGAACATGAGAGTGCGCTCGAGACCCATGCCGAAGGCAAAGCCCGAAAATTCCGTTGAATCAATTCCGCATGCAATGAGCACCTTCGGGTTGACCATGCCACAGCCACCCCATTCGATCCATCCTTGTCCACCACACGTGCGGCACGTGGGGTTAGAGCCCTTGCAACGGAAGCACTTTAAGTCGACTTCAGCACTGGGCTCAGTGAAGGGGAAGAAACTCGGACGAAGACGGGTGACGATGCCTTCACCAAACATGGATGTGGCAAAGTGATCTAGCGTTCCCTTAAGGTGCGCCATCGTCACTCCCCGGTCAATGACCAAACCCTCTACCTGGCCGAAAACGGGAGTATGAGTGGCGTCGAGTTCATCGGTGCGATAAGTGCGCCCAGGACAGATGACGTAGATCGGTGGTTGCTGAGTCAACATCGTGCGCGCCTGTACTGGAGAAGTGTGCGTGCGCATCACGAGACCTGACCCCACCGGTGCCACGTAGAAAGTGTCTGCGGTCGAGCGAGCCGGGTGATCTGCACCAATATTGAGGGCGTCGAAGTTAAACCACTCGTTTTCTAACTCTGGTCCCTCGGCGACTTCGTAGCCCATACCTATAAAGAGATCGGCAATGCGTTCGCGTAAAGTGGTGAGCGGATGGCGCGCACCCACTGGGCGACGATGCACTGGCAAGGTGACATCGACTCGTTCTTCCTCAACGACGCGGGTCTCATCTGCACGATCAACGCGCTCTTGAGCTGCAGAGAGCGCCTCACTAATTTCATGGCGGGCAGCGGCCATTCGTTTACCTGCCTCAGCTTTGGCAGCGGGCGGAAGGGCGCCGATCTCCCTATTCGCGAGTGAGAGCGGTGAACGATCGCCTGCATGCGCAATCCTCGCTTCCTTTAATTCATCGCCTGTGGCAGCTCGCGCAAATGCCGCCACGGCATCGGCCACCACTTCCTTGAGATACTCGACTTTCAAGGTTGCAACTTCCACCGGGTCGTAACTCTTATTGGGAGCAGACATCATTCACCTCCGTTCGAATTCTTAGCGAAGTCTAGTCAACGAGCCAGGCTGGCGAGGAAGAATATGATGCCCGCCGCCGTAGCAAGATTGAGACTTTCCGCTCTCCCGCCCATGGGAATGCGCACAACTGAATCTGCCAGGGCGAGCGACTCCGTGGTCAAACCCCACGCTTCGTTGCCAAAGAGCCAGGCAGATCTGGGAGATGCGGAAGTGGTTTCAGATCCGGAGAGATCAGCAGCGATGACTTTCAGATCTTGCTGATGAGCCCACTTCACCGCTTCGTCGAGGGAAGCACCTGAAACGACCGGAAGATGGAAGTGCGAGCCGGCGGCAGAACGCACGACTTTAGGTGCCCATGGATCTACCGAGTCGTCAGCAAAAATCACGAGATCAAAAGTAAAAGCATCAGCACTTCTGATGATGGTGCCCGCGTTACCAGGATCGCGCACGTTCGAGAGGATAGCCACTCGACCATGAGGAGCGGCATGCCCCGAAAGCCCCGCCATTGGTAGCGCACAGACAGCAATCACGCCCTGCGGAGTTTTGGTATCACACATAGCCGCCAGCACATCTTCACTCACAATGGTGGCTCTTTCAAGAACGGGATGTTCACGCACCATCTCGGAGGTTGCATAGAGCTCTTTGATTGACTCTGACTTAAAATTCAACGCTTCGCGCACAGACTGTATACCTTCAGCAATAAATAGCCCGGAGGAAACTCGTTCGCTCTTTCGCGACAAAGAACGAACCGCCGACACGCGTGCAGAGCGCACACTTGTCGGCGGTTCAATGTTTCGTGACATCTAGTTCCGTAACATCTATCGACGTGTAAACGTGATACTAGGAGAGGACGACTGCCTTGCGAGACACCTCTACGAGCACGGTGAACGCAGCAGGATCGTTTACGGCCATGTCGGCGAGAACGCGACGATCAACTTCGACGCCGGCATTCTTAAGGCCTTGGATGAAACGGCTGTATGTCATGTTGTTTGCACGGGCTGCGGCGTTAATACGTTGGATCCAGAGCGAACGGAAGTCACCCTTCTTATCTTTGCGGTCGTTAAACGCATAGACGAGCGAGTGGGTTACTTGTTCTTTGGCCTTGCGGTAAAGACGCGAACGTTGTCCGCGGTAACCACTGGCGCGCTCAAGAGTGGTGCGGCGCTTCTTCTGGGCATTGACCGCCCGTTTTACACGTGTCATCTAATTCACTCCTTCTGTGTGTGCGGGCGTTGTTACTTGAGGCCAAGCATGCGCTTGGCGGTGTAAGAGTTAGGCGCGGCTGCCTCAGTGTCAACTGAAAGACGGCGCGTGCGACGTGAGGACTTACCTTCCAAAAGGTGACGCTTATTCGCCTTTTCCCGCATGATCTTGCCGCTGCCGGTGACGCGGAAACGCTTCTTCGCTCCGCTGTGCGTCTTCATCTTTGGCATCGTTGACTCCTCTTCGTCTCTGTGGCTTTCGCCTTGTTCATTCGCTTGCACTTGGCTTGGGATAGCCGAGTTACTCGGTACTGCTCTCCACTACTTCTTCCATGACTGCTTCAACTGAGACGGGCGCAGATGCGGTAACTAACTTGGGCAAACTCGCCGGCTTACCTCCGCGAGAAGGCCCAAGGACCATCACCATGTTTCGACCGTCTTGCTTCGGAGCGAATTCAATAAAGGCAATATCTGCTACATCCTCAGCGAGACGTTGCAGCAACTTGTAGCCCAACTCAGGCCTCGATTGCTCACGTCCGCGGAACATGATCGTGATCTTGACTTTGTCACCAGCTTTGAGGAACCGAACTACGTGACCCTTTTTGGTCTCGTAATCATGTGAATCGATCTTCGGGCGGAGCTTCATCTCTTTGACCACAATGTGGGTTTGGTTTTTACGAGCCTCACGAGCCTTTTGAGCCGCTTCGTACTTGTACTTTCCAAAATCCATAATTTTGCAGACAGGAGGCGCGGCATCTGGAGCAACTTCGACGAGGTCGAGATCTGCTTCCACAGCCAGGCGAAGTGCTTCATCGATATCTACGACACCGATCTGCTCTCCTTCCACACCCACAAGGCGAACCTGTGGGACGCGGATCCGATCATTGATCCTTGGTTCAGTGCTGATATGTACTCCTTCGTGAGATGGTCGGCACTTTCGGTACTTCTCTCATAAGGCGACTATTAGAGGCGCACTCACTACTGAAGCAATAAAAAAGAGCCCTGAGCGACACACGCACAGAGCCCACGAAGCAGCTTTCACTGCGACTACCAGGTCCGCCGAAACGTACGAGGTGGGAGAACTCTCCACTTGCGTCTTAACCAACCAAAGCTCGATTGATCTGAACTCAGCGTACCGGAGGTTCCTCAGCCCTCCAAAACGGGCAGAACTGCCAGGTCGATGCCGCGCTCCAGACGTACCGTGATCTCGGGATCTGCGCTCAACTTCTCCATGACTCGGACCGCGACCTCGGTATCGGGGACCATCACCAGTACGACAATCAGGTCGACGCCATCCCCGGGTGCGGGCTCTTTCAGGAAAGCCGTTGCCACCGGCTCACCTATGAGCGCGCGCTCAAGGGCCATTTCGATCGCCGGGTCTTGCCAAGCCGGATAGAGCCGGTAACCCAACGCCAATGACCGCGCAGCCGCACCGGTGATGCTCACACCTTCACTTGCGGGGTTTACCAGGACTCCAATGGCGCCTTCGGCGAGTGCGGCGGCTATCGCTTCAGCGGTCTCGGCGCGCAGCGGTCGAGCTTGCGGGTTCCACTCAAGCAACTCGGCAACGCCCGTGAAAACAGGCAAGATCCGCTCCCCCTCGTGTTCAATCCAAGCGAGGGACATTTCACTCTCTTGTTCAAGGCCCTCTTCGCTCCGAGAAATAAGCGTGGCTAACAGCGCCACAAATAATCTCGAACGACCCAACGCATCAGTCACCGCGTAAATGTCGCGTCCTTGCAGCGCATCACTCACGAAGTCGCGAGTGATGCCATCATCACTCGCGGCCTCGGGAGAGAGTTGTGGGATTTTCAGTTGGTGCCCAGATCTACGATTGCCGCGACGGGACCACCACCGGGTGGGCCTTGGTGAGCAGCTGAAACGGAGACGAAGACAGCAGGATCTCCGGTAACCGCGGAAGCAACTCCACCGACGGTCGCCTTAATCTGTCGATGCCAATGCACGTCAGAGTCGTCAAGCATTGCGTTGCGTCGGCCGCGAACTACACCGCCAGGTGAGACCTCGCACTTAAGAAAGACGTTAACCAAGCGGCCCTTGATGTCGCTGAAATGCGGACGCTCAGGCAGATCTAATCCAGCATCTCGTATAGCAGCCCAGATTCCGTCTGCATCGAGAGCATCCTCCATGACTGAATGGCCAATGCGATAACGGCCACCAATTCCACGCACGTTGCCGACAACCACGATTTGAGCTTGGTCTAATTCAACGCCCGAAGAGCACGAGGCAACCTTGGAGTAGAGCTCCAAATTCTTCATGATCTCAGGGTCGGTCACGGATTTAATCTCTCCCAAAGCAAGAGCAATACCCAAACCAGTAGTGCCGTTTGAAAGGTCCATAGATTCGTGCGTGTGCTCAGTCCATACTTCCTTACCGCGTGCATGTGCATCACGAATCGTATGAACAGTCAAGAGTGGTGTCTTCGTTTGTACGTAGTGCACGTCTTTAGGATCGGTGATGCCAGCGCGCTCCATCGCTATCTTTACTCCGGTGGCCACCTTGTTAACCATCCCGACATAACCAATTTCTTCGGGGAGGATGGCCTCGCTCATCGCAAAGCCCACCGAAATTCGCGGCTCATCGGTCTTCTCCGCCTTGGCAGGATCAATAGTGGCAAATATCGTGGCGTGCGGACTGATTACTCCGTCTGTGCCACCAGACCAAACGATCGGCACCTGCATAGCATCCGAAGCGCTGCGCGTTCCCTTTTTGATGAGTACTTCGCGAAAAGCGCGATCGGCAATGATGCGTGTGTAATCGTTTACCCCACCATTACCTTCAGTCTTGCCAATGATTGCGATCACACGATCGGCTTCGATGACGCCCGAATCGATGAGTTCTTCTAACCCGCTCGCATCACTCACATTCTTGATTGGTACTTTACGAACTTCGATTGGAAGTGGCTTACTCATACTTGCTCCTTCATCTTGGGCGTCCCTCGGACGACTGTGCCATATTTTGCTACATCACTATCTATGCCTTCAACACAACGCTCAATGTTTTGCAGTGACGTGATGATTGATATGCCACCATTCTCTGCGAAACGACATGCACCAAGCACCTTGGGACCCATACTGCCCCCGGCGAACTCGCTCATGAGCCCGCGCAATTCAAGCGCCGAGGTTTCACCGATCTCTCTTTGACTCTCCGTCCCCCACCCAAGCATTGCGTGTGAAACGTCGGTTGCAATGACCAACAGGTCACACTTCAGTTGAGCCGCCAGTACAGCTGCCGAAAGGTCCTTGTCGATAACGGCTTCCACACCCCGGAAAAACGTGCCTTCACGAATAACCGGGATTCCGCCACCACCGCTAGCGATCACCACAAATTGCGCGTCGACGAGCGCTTCAATGCTAGCCACTTCGAGAATGGCAAGAGGTTCGGGAGAAGCAACCACACGACGCCAACCTTTACTCCCACGATCTTCCCACTGTTGTCCATGAGAAATAAGGAGTTGCGCTTCCGCTTTGGAAAGATAGCGTCCAATAGGTTTTGTTGGATGCGTGAAACCTTCATCCTGTGCAGAAACTTCAGTACGCGTCACCAGCGCAGCACATTTGCGATGTATACCTCTGGATGCTAATGCTGCATCAAGAGAATTCAACATAGTGAAGCCGATAGTTCCTTGCGTTTGCGCACCGCACCAATCGAGAGGCACTGGGGGTACTACTGAAGCCGCAAGTTCATTCTTAACAAGAATATTGCCGACCTGAGGCCCGTTGCCATGAGTCAGGATTACTTGATGGCCGTTACCGATCATTTCGGCAATTGACTCCATAGCTGTTGAAATTGCCAAGCGTTGGTCCTCAGGGCGTGCATTTCCCTCAGGAGAAGTCATTGCATTTCCACCGAGCGCCACCAGAATCCGCATATCTATACCTTGCTTGCTATCGGAGGTGTTTGCGATAGGCAGAGGTTGACGAGGTAAGTGAGAGTAACCGTCATATCTGACCAAGTCGTCGATAACGTTGACGTCTCACGTTGAGACGTTCAACTGGATCCATATTGAGCAGAAGGACTATTTCCCGCTCGAGAACCTGCGCAACGCGCCGGGCAAATTCTTGTGGCTCCACAGCTGCATCGGGACGTTCAGCAATGATCCGATCAACAATGCCGTTTCGCATCAACTCACGGGCTTTCACACCCTGCGACTCCGCCATTTCGTCGGCGCGATCCTTGGTCCGGTGAACGATGACCGAAGCGCCTTCCGGAGGAAGCGGTGAGAGCCAGGCATTTTCGGCGGCTAGAACGCGGTCGGCAGGAAGAATCGCCAGGGCGCCGCCGCCACTGCCCTGTCCTAAGAGCAAGCAAATTACTGGCGCCCGCAACTCCAATTGATCAGCAAGTGAACGGGCAATTTCGCCGGCAAGTCCGCGCTCTTCTGATTCACGTGAAAGCGCAGCACCTCCTGTATCGATAATGGTGACCAGCGGCAATCCCAATTCGTTCGCAAGATGCATGCCGCGCCTTGCCTCGCGTAGCGCCCCCGGACCAAGCGCAACGTTGCGGTGCGCCCTATCTTGAGCAAGGACTACAGCTGGCGCATTACCAAATTTGGCGAGTGCGAGCATCATTCCAGGGTCGCTCTCCCCTTCACTTGTCCCATGGAGAGGAACGACATTATTGGCGCCATAGCGCAAAAGAGAACGAACGCCAGGCCGATCATGCTTTCGAGTGCGAAGGATGGAGGTCCAAGCGGATTCATCCTGAAGCGATTCAATCGGCACTTCATCTACAAGAGCAACGTCGTGGCGTGGAGCCGTGAGCACGGTGAGAGCGCGGGCTGCCATATCAGCCAATTTTTCCGGAGGAAGAACTGCGTCGATCAATCCATGGGCGAAGAGATTTTCTGATGTCTGCACACCTTCAGGAAATGGCTCGCCATGGAGCGCCTCATACACACGCGGACCAAGAAAACCGATGAGAGCTTCGGGCTCGGCGACAGTGACATGACCGAGTGAGCCCCAGGACGCAAAGACGCCCCCAGTAGTGGGATGGCGCAAATACACCAAGTACGGAAGGCCGGCTTTGCGATGCGCGTTCACTGCACCCGTGATGCCTACCATCTGCAGAAAAGCGATTGTTCCTTCTTGCATCCGAGTGCCGCCGGAAACGGGCGCAGCAATAATTGGCAACCCCTCATTCGTAGCTCGCTCAAATGCAGACATAATTCTGGCCGCTGCAGCAGTTCCTATTGAACCTGCAAGAAAACCAAATTCACCCACCACAACAGCTACTTGCATCCCGCGAATCAGGCCCTTCCCGGTGACGATGGACTCCGTTAAGCCGGTCTTTGCTCTAGCGTCGGCCAACTCTTGGGCGTACTCCGCCGTCATAGTTTCTGGATCGCGAACTTGCGCGTCCCATGATTCAAAAGAGCCGGGGTCGAGAACTAACTCAATCAATTCACTCGAGTTAAGCCGAGGAGTCTTCATGCCAAGATCAATCTTCCGCTAGCCACGCCCGCACACTTTCATTATGTTCACCAAGGCGTGGTGGGGGCAGGGGTGCCGGACGATGCCCAATGGAACCCACCCCATCAATGCGAATAGGTGGACCTGGAATCTTAATCTTTCCCAGAGAAGTGTGTTCAACTTCCATCACTAATCCTTGAGAAAATGTTTGATCCCATTCATAAACGCTGTCGAGTGCGCGTACTCGTCCGGCAGGAATACCAACTCGATCCAATTCCTTAAGTAGATCTTCGCTCTTCCAGGTAGCAAAGATGGCATCGATCTCTTTGAGCAATTCAATTCTGCTTGCTACTCGCTTTGCATTCGAATCGTATTCGTCTCTCACCAATCCGAAAGCAGCAGCAAAGTTTCGCCACAAATTTTCAGATCCGACCGCCATTTGAATTGAACCATCGGCGCACGCAAAGAGCCCATAGGGAACGATGGATGGGTGATGGTTGCCGGCAGCCTTCGGAACCTCACCGGCAACTGTGTATCGGGTTCCCTGGAATGCATGAACACCCACAATTGATGCTAAGAGGGAGGTGTGAACTGTTCCTCCCTTGCCAGTGGCATTGCGTTCGTTGAGTGCAGCAACAACTCCATACGCGCCATACATCCCCGCCAAGAGATCTCCGATGGGGACTCCCACTCTTGTGGGATGATCGCTATCAGGACCAGTGAGAGACATAAGACCGGCTTCGCCTTGGGCAATTTGATCGTAACCTGCGCGAGTGCCCTCGGGGCCATCGTGACCGAAGCCGGAGATGGAGAGAGTGACCAAGCGTGGATTGAGCTCTGCCAATTCAGCGGTGCCGAATCCCAATCGGGCAAGCACGCCAGGCCGGAAATTCTCCACAAGAACATCCGCCTTTTGGATCAACCTTCTCAGCGTGGATTTCCCTGCTTCGTCTTTGAGATCAAGTGTGATCGATTCCTTATTTCTGTTACACGATAGGAAATAGGTACTCTCCGCCGGTTCACCCACAAAAGGTGGGCCCCATCCGCGCGTGTCATCTCCACCGTCAGGATTCTCCACCTTAATAACCCGGGCACCCATATCTCCCAGCATCATGGCTGCGTGCGGTCCCGCAAGTGCACGCGATAGATCTACCACGACGACATTTGAGAGTGGCCCTTGAGCGAATTCACTCATAAGAAATCCACCTCAGCAAAAGCACGTCCTCCGGAGAGCGAAAGGTAACCAGCACCTCGATCGAAGAACGGCTCATCACCGCTCTTGCTCTCCTGTCGCTTTGCGCGCTCACTATCAGACGCGGCAACGTTTATCACTGGCTGATCCATATCTCCGCTTGCCACCACGCCGTAATCACGAAGGGCACCAGCAAAGGTCACCTTGCCCCAACGCAGATCTCGCTCTACCTCGTCATAGGGACGGGTCAGTGGATCTCCCCAACCGCCACCACCGGTGGTACGAATTCTGATCACTTCGCCCGCCTTAACTGGCACTGCATCTGAGAGCGCATCGACCTCACGCTCTCGCGGCGTGCCAGGTTCGATGACAACGCTGAAGGATTGGCCCGCCATCCCACCGTTGACACCCCAACACGAAAGAATCGAACGATCCGCGATGCTCATGAAGTGAGCGTCTTTAAGCATACGAATTTCCTTTTCATATCCCAATCCGCCGCGGTACCTACCCGCTCCACCCGAATCCCTTGCTAATCCAAGTCGTTCAACAATGAATGGGAATCGAGATTCGGTGAATTCGGTAGGCAGGTTTCGCGAATCTGGTACGACGTGAATAGTGTCTTCGCCGTCGGAGTAATAGCGTCCGCCGGAGCCTCCACCTAGTACTTCACGCATTAAGTAAGAATTTCCATCGAGGTCATCGCCATAAACACCGGTGTATCGAATGGTTTCCTGGTCAGCCGGCATTCGGCCGTTGGCAGCCTTTGCCAATACGCCCGCGAAGACTCCCAATAAACGGAGGATGACGAAGGTACGCGCATTAGTTGGCGCCGGAAAAATGGGAGTGAGGAGGGTTCCCTTAGGCGGAAACTTCATCTCGATAAGGGGAACGATGCCCTCGTTCACATCAAGTTGCGCCATGCGTTCCGGAGTATCCGCGAGATTACGAAGAATTGGTGCAAGCCATTTCTTCAGGAAGTTTCCGTCTGCATAATCTCCGCAGTGATTGATTGGTCCTTTAGCCTGCGGCGAAGTGCCGGTAAAGTCCAGAATGATCTTCTCTGGCGTCTTAGTTAAAGTGATTCGCTGAGTATGCAATCTCGGGGCATCCACACCATCATGCTCCGCATAATCTTCCCAAACAAATGTTCCATCAGGAATCTTTGAAAGGATCTCGCGACGGTAAGTTTCGGTCGTCTTATCGAGAATGGCCTGGAAACACGCTTCGATGGTTTCCCGACCATATCTTTCGAAGAGTTCAGTAATTCTCCTAGCACCCATCAAGCAGGCAGAGCATTCCGCGTCTAAGTCAGCCGCGAGTGAATCTGGCATACGTGAATTCCGCGTCATGATCTTCAATGCTGACTCATTAGGAACGCCTTTATCCCACAGCTTGATTGGCGGCACCATTAAGCCTTCTTCGTACACACTCTGAGCGCCCGAGGGCATCGATCCAGGACAAGCGCCGCCGATATCGTCGTGATGACCAAACGCTTGCACAAAACAGACGACTTCACCTTCAAAAAAGACTGGAACGGTGACACAAAGATCAGGGAGATGGCCAATTCCACCTTCTGAGAGATAAACATCGTTATGGAAATAGACGTCGCCAGGATTCATCGTGTCCATCGGATAATCACGAACCACTGGATGCACTAGTGCCGAGTAAGAGCGACCGGTCAATTTGCGGAGTTGACGATCGTGGATTCCGGCCCGGAAATCATGCGCATCTCGAATCATGGGCGAGCGAGAGGTTCGCCCGATGGCCGTCTCTACTTCTTGTTCGACCGAAGCCAACGTTCCTTCGACTATCTCGACCAAAATTGGATCAATCTTTATCGAATTGGTACTCATGATCCCGCCTTAGTAACGATGATGTTACGGAAACGATCTATACGGACTTGAAACCCAGGGTGTATCGGGACTGTTGATCCAAACTCTTCGATAATCGCAGGACCAGTGATGCAATCCCCCGGCTCTAGTTTAGATCGCCAATAAATCGAAGTTTTTACCGGATCTCCTTCGAACCAAATTTCACGCTCACCCGTCAAAGCGCGCGAAACATCGCCATCCCCTATCGCCATTTCTTGAATAACGGGTCGAGTAATGGGGCCAATACCTGAAACGCGAAGATTTACCCATTCAACTGGTTGGCGGTCATCATCTCTAAAGTCGTACCCATACAGCGCCCTGTGGGCGTCATGGAATCGATCTTCCACGACTTTCGCAAAATGTGAATCGATGTCGCCAGAAGGAGCATCGACACGTACCTCGAATGCTTGACCGAAGTATCGAAGGTCGGCGCTCCGGCGGTACACGTGATCCTCTGGAGAAAAACCTTCCTTGACCAAGGCATCATGGGCATTCGTCGTGAGCTTGCCGATACTCTCGCCCACTTTCGCGAAATCGAATTCTGCATGTTTCATCACCATTGTTTGTACATAATCGTTTCGTACATCCACCGTGAGAAGACCAAAGGCCGAGACGTTTCCAGGATTGAGCGGCACAATGACGCCCGCCAATCCGAGAATATCCATTAATCGGCAGAGCAGAAGTGAGCCTGACCCACCGAAGGTGGTGAGGTAGAAATCGCGAACATCGAGCCCGCGTTTTACCGTAATTTGACGAAGCGCATTTGCTTGGTTCCACGCAGATATTTCTAAGATGCCGCGAGCGGTCTCTTCGGCGCCCAGACCTAAGGCAGCCGCCATCTTGGTGATACCCGAAACAGCGAGTTCGCGATCTAGTGGGATCTCACCACCCAACAAATGCGGAGGTATTCGGCCGAGGAAGAGGTGCGCATCGGTGATGGTGGGTTCTTGGCCACCGTTGCCGTAACACATGGGCCCAGGAGCCGCGCCCGCGGATTTAGGACCCACCTTCAAAGTACCCTCGGGAGAAATCCACGCTATTGAACCGCCGCCAGCGCCCACTGTAACGATATCGATCATGGGAATTTTGCTGGGAAACCTTCCGATACTTCCCTCAGTAGTCATTGTGGGCTCGCCCCGTACAACGACGCTGACATCTGTCGAGGTACCTCCGCCGTCAAGAGTTAAGACGCTCTCAAAACCCGCTTGAGAAGCAATAA
The DNA here is from genome assembly GCA_009917815.1 of Actinomycetota bacterium. Taxonomy (GTDB): domain Bacteria; phylum Actinomycetota; class Actinomycetes; order Nanopelagicales; family Nanopelagicaceae. The sequence continues at coordinate 7,273 of RGER01000010.1, read as the reverse complement.
GCGCCGCTCCCAAAGCACCTGCGGCTGGTCCGGAGAGCACTGTGGTGATGGGTTGGTGCACTACCTCGTCTGCGGAGAGCACGCCGCCATTGCTCTTCATCACATAGAAGGGCACAACGCCTTTTTCGATCGTATAAGCATCCAATCGCGACTTAATGTTTGAGACATATTTTGCGACCTTAGGCTTTACGGCGGCGTCGACCAACGTCGTCATTGACCGCTCGTATTCGCGGTACTCCTTGAGCACCTCACTTGAAATGGAAATTACCGCGTCAGGAATCTCTTCGAGGAGAATCTTGCGCATACGTTCTTCGTGCGACCCATTTACATACGAGTGCAGGAAACAAATTCCAATCGTGGTAATTCCTCGATCTTTGAAGAACCGAGCTGCAGCGCGAGCGTCCGCTTCAACTAACGGACGGATTTCCTCACCTTTAACGTTGAGACGTCCACCTACGGTGCGCACCAAGTCGGCGGGCACGATACGCGGTGGCTTGACCCAGAAGTATGAATTACCGTAACCATCAGGTACCGATTGTCGAGCAATCTCCAACATGAATTCGTATCCCTCAGTGGTAATGAATCCAAGCGCGTCGATCTTGTCTTCCAATAATTGATTTGTTGCCACCGTAGTGCCGTGGCTCACTGCAGAAATATCGGTTGCACTTCGCCCCATCACATCGAGGACTTTGGCGATTCCGTTCATGAAACCATCAGCTGGGTTGCTAGGAGTGGAGGGCGTCTTGGTGGTGACCAAGGCACCGGAGCTTTCGTCAAGAGCGACGATGTCGGTGAAAGTCCCTCCGGTATCAATCCCGATCCGAATTCCCATTCAGTTCTCCCCCTCGCGGAATCTTCGCCACACACCGAGCTTCAACCGGTCTCTCACTGACTTTAAGGGAGTCGAGCGGGGAAGTCTTGGATAACCCTTGTATATATTTGCCAAGGCTATCGTCAACTATTGCCTAGATCAGCGGAAACGACGAACTTTCCACTCGAGAAGCGCGGGGGTAAATGCCGACCACGTCTCGTTGAAGTGCGTACTCGCCAGCGCCGAAGTACTCAACTCCGCGCCCGCCAACTCCTCCAAGCCGGGATTATGGCCAATGATTAAGAGAGAGGTAAAAGAGTCACCGACCTGACGAACCACGCTAATAATCTGCTCGGCGGTGGCCAGGTAGAGCTCAGGCATCGTACGCATCGGTACGTCCATGTGAGAGCTTGCGCGCAAGTGTTGCCACGTTTCCAAAGTCCGGGTGGCATCAGAGACGAGCGCCAAGCCCGGACGAATACCTTTCCGAGCAAACCAAGCCCCCACCTCACTGGCGTCACCTATGCCGGAGGGCGTCAGCGGCCGATTGCGATCATCAGCTGGATCCCACGCATGCTTGATCGCCTGCACAGCTTTGGCATGTCGGAGCAGATAGAGAGTCTTCATTAGCCGCCTATTGCGTGAACGCCACCATCGACATGAACGATCTCTCCCGTTGTTTTAGGAAACCAGTCGGAGAGTAAGGCCACGCACGCCTGGGCAGCTGGAGTGGGATCAGAGACATCCCACTTCAGCGGAGACTTCGCATCCCACACGCCCTCGAACTCATCGAATCCGGGAATAGATTTAGCGGCCATCGTTTTAATGGGGCCAGCCGCTACCAAATTAACACGCACATTTTCTGGACCCAAGTCGCGTGCGAGATAACGAGAACAGGATTCAAGTGCCGCCTTTGCTACACCCATCCAATCGTACTTTGGCCACGCAACCGTTGCATCAAAGTCGAGGCCCACAACGCTAGCCCCTTGCACTTTATCGAAGAGCGGTCGCGCCGCCATAGTGAGAGATTTAAGTGAGTAGGCCGACACTTGGAGTGCGGTCGCTACGTCAGGCCACTCGGTATGAAGAAAGTTGCCGCCTAATGCTGCTTCTGGTGCAAATCCAATTGAATGGATCACACCGTCAAGGCCAGGAACATGTTCCCTCACACGTGTAGGTAGTTGCGCTAGGTCTTCATCCGATGTGACGTCGAGTTCAATCACTGGAGCGCTCATGGGCAAACGGCCAGCAATGCGTTCTGTCAATCTCAATACTCTGCCATACGAGGAGAGCACGACTTGAGCGCCCTCTTCCTGGGCAATCCGTGCGACATGGAAAGCAATAGATGCATCGGTGAGAACACCAGTGACCAAAATTCGTTTTCCTTGAAGTATTCCCACAACGTCCCCTTAATTTCCCATGCCTAGACCACCGTCAACTGGAATGACGGCGCCCGTAATGTATGCCGCGCTTTCAGAAGCGAGAAATGTCGCCACACCTGCAACTTCGCTAGCGTCTGCATAGCGATTGAGAGGAATCGTGGCGAGAATCCCTTTTTTCACGTCTTCATCTAGCACGGCCGTCATATCAGTGGTGACAAAGCCAGGAGCGATCACATTCGTGGTGATTCCCCGCACTCCCAATTCACGTGCCAAAGAGCGTGCCATTCCGACTAGTCCCGCCTTCGTGGCAGCGTAATTCACTTGGCCTGCAGAACCAGATAGCCCCACCACAGAGCCGATAATGATGATGCGACCTCGCTTCAACTTGAGCATGCTCTTGGAAGCTCGGCGCGCGCAGCGGAAAACTCCAGTGAGATTGGTATTTACCACGTCGGCAAAATCGTCATCAGACATGCGAAGAACTAGGCCGTCTCGAGTGATGCCCGCATTCGCGACCAACACCTCAACCGGACCATGAGCGCTCTCGGCTTCAGCAAAGGCGCGCTCGATCGATTCAGTGTCGGTGACATCTGCCTGCACCCCAAGGAGTCCCTCGGGCACTTCTCCATTTCGAAAAGTGATGGCGACTTGGTCTCCCTGCGCCTGGAAGGCTCGTGCGATTGCCAATCCAATGCCACGATTTCCCCCAGTGACCAGAATCGAGCGCGAAGTCATGTCGATAACTTACCTCACACCACTGCCTCGGGAACTCTCCCGCGGAGGGAAGTCCTGAGTGGCAGAGGTGGGTGCGTCGAGATAGCGTGAACCCATGGCTTTCCAGCGCAGGACCAAGATCGAACCACATCAAATAACCGGTGCGGCCGAACCCCTCAGCAGCAATCTCGCTGGTCGCCAAAAACGCTATTTCGTCAGCATGATGATCCGTACTGCGTGCTTCCTCCTTACGGTGGTTGCACCCAACCCGTGGAGATGGATCTTCTTTGTGGGGGCATTCACGCTCCCCTATATCTCTGTCGTGGTGGCAAATGCAGGGCGAGAACGAGAGAGTGCTCCCTCGTCACCAGTCATTCCGCGGGAGCTTGGCTCCTAGCCGCCAATTGCGGACATCGGGCGAATTGGTTGCACAAAATCTGGCTCACCAATTCCGTGGCCCTTCTTCTTTTTGAGAACTGAACCGAAAAGCACAGCCGCTACCCGCTCGTCGATGTCAGCACTCTCAGAACGTAAGATTTCACGAACCGAATCTTCTTCGGTGGCAAAGAGGCAGTTGCGGATTTGGCCATCTGCTGTCAACCGGATGCGGTCACAATCTGCACAAAATGGCCGCGTGACACTGCCAATGATTCCCACGGTTGCTGGTCCGCTATCCACTAAGAACTCTTCAGCGGGAGCGGATCCTCTCTCTCCCTTTGTCAATGGGGTCAAGAGAAAGTCGTGTGAAAGATCTTCGATGATCTGATCGGCCGTCAACATCGTCTCACGTTGCCATCCGTGTTGTGCATCGAGCGGCATCTGTTCGATGAAACGTAAACGAAAATCGTTTTCGATGGCCCATCTCAAAAGCGCAGGCGCCTCATCATCGTTCACACCACGCATCAAGACGGAGTTGACCTTTATTGGCGCGAGCGTGGTTGCCTTTGCAGCGAAGAGTCCTGCGATCACATCATTGAATCGGTCTCGATGGGTGAGTTCCTTAAAACGCTCGGGCTGCAAGGTATCTAGGGAGACATTGACTCTCGTCAGACCAGCCGCCGCTAGTGGAGCGGCTAGGTGAGCCAACCCAATTCCATTGGTAGTGAGAGCAATATCAGGTCTAGGTGCGAGCTTCGACATTCGCCCCACAATGTCGATCAAATTTGGTCGAAGTAATGGCTCTCCACCAGTGAGGCGCAATTTAGTAATGCCATGGGCCACTGCAATCCTGGAGACTTGAACAATTTCATCGTCGGTCAAAATCTCAGGCTGCGGAATCCACGGTAATCCTTCCGGGGGCATGCAATATGAACAGCGCAAATTGCATCGATCCGTTAACGAGATACGCAGATCCCGTTTGACTCGCCCAAAAGTGTCCTGAAGGTGCGCCATAGTAAGTAGAGACGATACCTTCGTGCCATGAAGCGCGCCATTTTCGGACCGAAATCCATCGCGCTCACGCTCACGGCGATCATGCTGATCTTCGGATGCCTCGCACTTGCGCAATGGCAGTGGGAGCGAAAGAGCGCCCGTGATAGCGCCAATGCGCTGATCGCACGCAATATAGATCAATCTCCGGTTTCGATTAGCGCCTTTCTCACGCCTGGGGCTCCCCCAAGAGCAAGCGTACGGTGGCGGCACGCGGAGGTAAGCGGGACCTTCGGCGATTACATATTGATGCGCAATCGCTATTCAAACGGCAAATACGGTTATGGCGTCTTGGCACCCATCACGTCATCTGACGGTGCGCGGTACTGGGTTGATCTCGGATGGATCCAAGCTGGTCTCAGTGCTACCGATCTCCCCCACATCACCTTGCCCACGACGCCAATCACTGTATTGGGACGCGTGCGAGGCGGCGATAGGTTAGATCGCCCCGGGCCCCGAGGATCTCTCTTTGGTATGAGTAGCGAAGATTTCAGCGCAGTTGCTCGGACCATCAATAGAGAGCGCATCGCAAGCGACGGCGGTGGCTACCTAGAGGCCGAGAGTTTCACGCCGTCATCCCCATCGTTGCCAATACCCATACCTAAGCCGGAGATTTCATCTGGGCCCCATGCGGCTTATGCCGTGCAATGGTTGATATTCGCCCTGCTTATAGCCTTGGGCAGGTTCTTACTCTTAAGAGAAGATCTTAAGAGTGCGAAAACTGGCGCTCGTAAAGTTCCCGATAAAGCCCAGGATCTCTCATAAGCGAATCATGAGTACCCCTAGCCACAATTTCGCCATTATCGATGACAAGAATTTGATTCGCTTCGCGGATTGTTGAGAGCCGGTGCGCGATAACAACACTTGTACGACCCGCTAACGCGAGTCCGAGTGCTTGCTGGACTGCTGCCTCATTTTCGGAATCAAGATGGGCGGTTGCCTCGTCCAGAATTACTACACCCGGGTCCTTGAGAAGCAAACGTGCGATGGCGATGCGCTGCTTTTCGCCTCCAGAGAGCCGGTGGCCGCGATCGCCTACCACCGTATCGAGACCATCGGGGAGAGATTGAATCAACTCCCAGATCTGCGCACCCTTGCAGGCGCTCACTATCTCTTCGGGCGTGGCATCCGGCTGTGCATAGCGAAGATTGGCCTCGATGGAATCATGGAAGAGGTGGGCATCTTGAGTGACCACACCTACAAGCTCTCGCAGGCTTTCCAAAGTAATCTCCCGCAGGTCTCGCCCATCGACTTCGATCCTTCCTCCTGTCACGTCATAGAGACGCGGCAAGAGCGAGGTGATCGTCGTTTTACCAGCACCCGATGGGCCTACCAGAGCGACCATTTCACCTGGGCCGACTTCGAAGGAGATTCCTTTGAGGATCTCACCTCCAGTATACGTTTCCGGCTTCGCTACCGATTCGAGCGAAGCAAGAGAGACTTCGGCGGCAGATGGGTAACCAAAGTGAACATCGCTAAAGACGATTCGTGGCGGGGCCTTCTGAATGGGGGTCGCCCCCGGCTCGTTCTGAATACTTGGCTCCAGGTCCAAAACCTCAAAGACGCGTTCAAATGAAACAAGCGCCGTCATGACATCGACTCGAACACTAGAGAGCGCAGTGAGAGGCCCATAGAGCCGCGTTAAAAGCGTTGTTAGCGCAAGTAATGTACCCAACGAAATCGATCCATTGATACTTAAGTGCCCGCCTATTCCATAAACTATGGCCGTAGCTATGGAGGCGATCAACGTGAGCGAGGTGAAGAAAAGTCGGTTGAAAAGCGCAATTTGAATTCCATTATCCGCAACCCGCCTTGCTTTGGCAGCAAAGTATTCAGATTCCACTTTAGGGCGACCGAAAAGGGCAACCAATAAAGCACCTGAAACGTTAAAACGTTCCGTCATGGTGGATGACATCTCTGCGTTCAGTTGCATTGTTGAGCGTGTCATTCGTTGAAGCTTGCGCCCCACCCACTTGGTCGGTAGCAGAAATATGGGCACCAGAACTAACGCGGCTAGAGTAATTTGCCAAGAGAGGTAGAACATAGTGGCGCCTACCAGTAAAAGACTCACCACGTTACTCACCAAGCCCGAAAGGGTGGAAGTGAAGGCTTGTTGTGCACCAATCACATCTGAATTTAGTCGCGATATGAGTGCACCAGTTTGCGTGCGCACAAAGAAGGCGATCGGCTGTCGTTGCACATGGGTGAAAACCTTGACTCTCAGATCATAAATGAGGCCCTCACCAATTCTTGCCGAGTACCAACGACCGAAGAGTGTAAGCCCAGCGTCAAAAAGTGCGAGGCCACCTACCAGAAGCGCCAGAGTGGTAACTAGGTGAGCGTCATTTTTCAATACGCCCTTGTCGATCAACTCGCGAAGAACTAGAGGCGTGATGATGATCAAGATGGACTCGATAACTACGGTGCTGAGATATGTGATCATGGAGCCTCGGTAAGGGATAGCAAAAGCGCCGATCCGCTTAAGCGTTCCCTTAGTGAGTTTTTTATCCTTGACGGAACTGTCTTGAGTCAGAGCTCTGTAGCTCATCCACATCGAATGATTAGCCACCGAGCATTCCCCGAAGTAAAGCCGTTTGTTCACGACGCTCTGCGACAAATTGCTTATCGCGAGTCCGCACTTGGTTATGAAGTCGTTTGACCGCCCTCAGCGCCGGCTCTTGCATAGCTATCAAACTTTCGACATACGCGTCAACCGTTCGAGCGAGATCTGCTCCTGGGACCGCCTTGAGTGCCATTCCCATCTGGACAGCCTCAGCGGCCTCGACTGTGCGCCCCGTGGAACAAATATCGAGTGCACGGGAATATCCGACAAGTTGCATCAAGGAATAAGTGCCTGTGAGATCTGGAACTAGTCCCAGCGCGATCTCTTTCATTGCAAATTTTGCATCATCCGCAAGGATCCGTTGATCGCATGCAA
>RGER01000090.1 GCA_009917815.1 Actinomycetota bacterium | reverse complement strand
TTTGCGAAGGCGGAGCCACTCCTAGTGCCTCTCGGTATGACAATCTGGATTGTTGCTGGAATCGGCTTTGGGTTCCTCATCGCTGCTCAAGTAGGACCCATCTGGATCCTCGCGCTGCGGACCGGAATCCAGTCAGGTTTTCCCGCCAGCTTTGGAATCGGCGTAGGTGCCGCGGTGATCGACACTATCTACTGTGTATTAGGTGCCCTCGGCGCTGCTGCGCTTCTTGCTACACCCAACAGTCAACGAGTAGTGAGCATCACTGGGTCGCTAGCGATCGCCTACATCGCCGCAAGATCCATCATGCTTCAGCGAATGAAGGCGAAGAATCCCGAGCAGTCAGAGTCAGTAACCTCAGAGACCTTCCTGCGATCGCTTCGGTTATCACTCTTTGCCACTGCAGCGAATCCCTTCACCATCATTTCCTGGGTCGCACTATTGGCCGCAGCGAGTACCTATATTCATACGACGGTCGAGAAGATCACTTTCGCCTGCGGAGTAGGGGTCGGCTCGCTCACCTTCTTCTTCACTTTGGCGCTCTTCTCGTCCCAGTTGGGCAAGCGGCTTCACCCACGCATCATCGAGTGGATTGACCGCATCGCCACTGTACTTTTCTTGATTTTTGCTATTGCACTCGCCTATCGAGCATTCACGATTTAGTATTGCGCCCATGACTGAATTAACAGATGAGCAATGGCGCGCAAAACTCACTCCGGACGAGTATCACGTGCTCCGCGAAGGTGGCACGGAACCAGCGTTTACGGGTGAGTACACCGACCTTGAGGATGAGGGCATCTATGCATGCCGAGGGTGTGGGGCTGAGCTCTTTCGTTCTTCAGAAAAGTTCCATTCAGGCTGTGGTTGGCCCTCATTCTGGAAACCTGCGGAGTCAGAGAGCGTGCGACTTCTCGATGACTTCTCCGGTGGTCGGCACCGCATCGAAGTGCGTTGCAAAGCGTGTGATGGACACCTGGGTCACGTTTTTGATGGTGAAAATTTTGGAAACCCTATCGATCAACGGTGGTGCATAAACTCGATCTCGGTGCGGTTTACGCCCCGCCCCCTGCACTAATAATCGCAACTCCGAGAATCGCGAAAGCTATTCCGTAGTACTGGATCTTCATTAATCGCTCTTTATGGATGCCGGCTGCCAAAACGACAGTCATGATTGGATAGAGCGAACCCAGAACCATCACAATCGACCAAAGCCCCATGTGTGTGGCCATTCCGAGCAAGACATTCGCACCAAAATCAAGCGCGCCGATCGCGAAGAGGAGCGGTACGTCAGTACGCGTGAGGCCGCCGACGGTGCGCTTGGCAGAGGCGATAGTGGCCATCACCGCAAAAGTGGCGGCGCGCATGCCCACCATTGTCATTACGGCGCTCTCACGTGAACCAAGCGCCATGAAGAGTTGAGCGGTTCCAAAGAAGAGTCCGGCGAGTCCGGCGTACATCACCGGTCTTGCTCCCGCTCTTCCCCGAAGTTCCGGGCCACTGGCAAGCACCGCGCCCGCAAAGGCCACAAAGACACCGAGCAATTGAAGGCTCTTGGGATTATCGCCTCGAAGCAAACCAGCAGCTACTGGAATGACCACGCCTAAGGCAGCGATCGGCGAGACGACGCCCATCCGTCCTTGTGAAAGTCCGGCATAGAAGGCGAGGAGCCCTAAATATCCGGTATACCCGGCCAGGATCGCGTAAATCCCATAGCCGTGCCACCCCCAGAAGTCCTTCCGCCACTCACCGCTGAGCACCACGACCAGAATTCCCACGCCCAAACTCAGCGCCTGGGAACCTGCCACCACGGCGATCACCTTGCGTTTGCGCGCCAAAGTGCCGCCCAGGAAGTCTGAGGTGCCCCACATCACGCTGGCGATGAGGGCGAAGAGTGCAGCCATAGGGGTCGACCCTAGCGCGCCTAACCCGTCCTCGCCCTTCGCGTGCCTAACCTTGAAGGTATGGCACGCGAAGTAAGCGATCTGGAATTAGTTCCGCCCGCCTTCACGGCCGCCCTCACTCAATTGCGGAGCGTAGAGCCGCGACCAGAGATTGAACTCCTGGAAGCTCCAGCTCGACGCCTGGGAAGGCGAATTCCGATGCGTCACTTTTGTACGTGCTGAACTCGAATTCGAAATGGGCGATGACCCGCTCCTTCCCGAAGTGGGCTGGTCATGGCTGATGGATGCATTGCAGAATCGTGGAGTGGAATTCTCCGCTCCCAGTGGAACAGTTACTCGTGTAAGTAGTGAAGCATTTGGGCAACTTGCCGAACGTGATCGTTCCTATGAGATTGAAATTCGAGCTTCATGGACAGCTTTCGGTGATTTTGATCGCCACCTTGAGGCATGGTGCGATCTCATCTCCTACTCTGCCGGCTTACCTCCACTTCCAGAAGGCGTAACTGCACTCACGCCAAGGAAATCGAAGAGCGTGGTTCGCTAAGACCAAATGGATTCTGCGAATACTCACTCGGAGGTTGCGGGTGCCCCCGAAGTAACACCTTTGCTCGTACCAGCCGAGGGCATACCGCCCATCATTCATTCTCCCTCTGATCTTCCTGACGTTGTGAACAAATTACTCGCCGGGGAAGGCCCTATCGCAGTAGATGCCGAGCGCGCCAGCGGCTACAAGTACAGCCAACGTGCGTACCTGATTCAGATTCGCCGAAAAGGCTCTGGAATATTTCTCATAGATCCCATCGCATGTCCTGATTTATCAAGCATTTCCAATGCTTTACACGATTGTGAGTGGATCATCCATGCAAGCACACAAGATCTTGCATGTTTGCGAGAAGTGGGTATCTCCCCTACGTCTCTCTTTGACACTGAGCTTGGAGCACGCATCGCTGGCTTCGAGAGAGTGGGACTTGGTGCGCTCATTGAACTTTTACTTCACCGGTCACTAGCAAAGGAACATAGCGCGGTCGATTGGTCGACCCGTCCGCTTCCTGAACCATGGCTCAACTATGCAGCGCTTGACGTTGAACTCTTGGTCGAGTTGCGTGACGAGGTGGAATCCGTATTGCGAGAGAGTGGAAAACTTGAGTGGGCGCAAGAGGAATTCGCATCTGTACTTACTGCGCCGCCGTCTCCTCCACGAGAAGAACCCTGGCGACGCACATCCGGATTACATCAAGTGAAGAAGCGTCGCGCACTCGCCATCGTTAAATTGCTCTGGACCGAACGCGATGGCATAGCGCAATCGCGCGATATCGCTCCTGGTCGAATTCTTCCCGATAGTGCAATTGTGGCGGCCGCATTAAATCCGCCGACGAGTGCAGCAGGCTTAATGTCGCTCCGTGCCTTCCACGGGCGCGGAGCTGAAAAGTATGTGCGGAATTGGTGGAGCGCTATTGAGCGAGCGCTTGCCATTCCCGAAGATGAGTTACCTGAACATTCCAAGAAGAGTGACGGCCCGCCGCCACCGAAAGTGTGGATCGTGCGCAATCCATTGGCGCATGCACGTCTCTCGCATGCCCGTGCCGGCTTAAAGGCGATCTCCGAAGAGTGGTCAATTCCGATTGAGAATCTGTTGACCCCCGACACCTTGCGACGCCTCTGTTGGGAGGCGCCGAAGAATGTCGCGCCATGGTTACTAGCTCGCGGCACACGAAAGTGGCAGGTCTCACTCCTTGAAGGAGTACTCCGAGAGGCGCTGCTCGCCACCGAGCCGCTCCCTGACCCTGAGCCTGCCTCTGAAAGTGTGGAGGATCCCCACCCTCAATGAATTACGCAACATTTAAGTTGCGATAATGAAAGGCGCTCGGTAGGTTAGGCATACCTAAGTACCTCACCTGAGTAAAGAGACCTAGAAAGCGCCGCCATGCTCTCCACTTTGATGATCGCCCTTCGCGAAGGCCTTGAAGCCTCACTCGTCATTGGCATCTTGCTGAGCGCACTGAATAAGACAGGTCGAAGGGACGCTTTCTCCAAAATATTTCTTGGTGCGGGGTTAGCAATCATTGCCAGTCTGGCTTTCGCTGGAGTACTCACCTCCACCTCGCAGACTCTCTCCAGCACGGCAGAGGAAATCTTTGCAGGCACAACGTCCATCATCGCGGTAGGACTCGTCACCTGGATGGTCTTTTGGATGAAGAAGACCGCTCGCACCATGCGCTCAGACCTCTCACACAAATTGTCACTTGCGATGAAGGCGCCGGCTTTGATTGCCGTGGCGTTCTTTGCCGTTATCCGTGAAGGAATTGAAACATCGCTCTTCGTCTTTGCCACGACGAAATCACTCCATTCCACTCTTGCGCCCACCTTGGGCCTGATCCTCGGCTTTGGCATTGCCATCGCTCTTGGAGTAGCCATCTACCGCCAGAGCTTCAAAATTGATCTTGCAAAATTCTTCAACATCACCAGCATCGCATTGGTCATCATCGCCGCCGGTGTCCTTGCTTATGGGGTGGGCGACCTAGAAGACGTCTTCGGCGGCGCTACCAGCACTGCCTTCGACTTCACCGCTCAACTCGGCGCAGACTCGATCGGCGCCCATCTCATCGCCGGCTTCCTGGGGCTCACGCCCTCGATGACGTGGCTTCAGGTAGTGATCTGGGTTTCCTTCATCGGGGTTAACCTGACCTTGTTACGTCAACCTGCACGCTCTGATGCGCGCGCCCGTCTGGTGGCTTAAGTTACCGACGAGTAACCTGGGGCTATCACCGCTATACAGGAGAACATATGAGCAAGCAGCCGCAGGATGTATACCTTGTAGATGCCGTCCGCACCCCCTTTGGCAAGGCCGGAAGCCTTTACTCCGAAACCCGAGCCGACGACCTCGTCGTGCGCGCCATCCGCGGATTGCTTGATCGAAACCCGAATCTGCCACATGAGCGCATTGACGAAGTTGCCATCGCGGCGGCAACTCAAACAGGGGACCAAGGTCTCACCATTGGACGTACTGCAGCGCTACTTGCAGGATTGCCCCTCAGCGTTCCCGGCTACGCCATTGACCGCATGTGCGCCGGCGCTTTGACCGCGGTCACTACAGCAGCAAGTGCCATCGGTTTTGGCGCTATTGATGTTGCGATTGCCGGCGGCGTTGAACATATGGGTCGCCACCCCATGGGAGAGGGCGCCGATCCCAATCCACGTTTCTTGGCAGAGAATATTGTTCAACAAGATGCACTCATCATGGGAGCAACCGCAGAGAACTTGCACGATCGTCTCCCCCACCTCACGAAGGAGCGCACGAATGCTTTTGCGGTGGGAAGCCAAGATAAAACCGCGAAGGCATACGCAAACAACCAGATTCAACCTGATCTCATTCCAGTGGCGGTTCGCCATGCAGAACTAGGTTGGACCTTGGCGATGGTGGATGAACCACCTCGCCCTGGAACCACCATCGAGGCGCTCAGCGCGTTGAAAACTCCTTTCCGCGCCAATGGTCGCGTGAGTGCCGGTAACGCTGCCGGCCTCAACGATGGCGCCACCGCAGCTCTACTTGCCTCTGGTGCAGTTGCGGACGAACTAGGGCTCACCAAGAAGGCCAAACTCGTTACCTTCGCATTCGCTGGAGTAGAGCCAGAAGTCATGGGTTACGGTCCGGTACCAGCAACGGAGAAGGCACTGAAGAAGGCCGGGCTGAACATTTCAGATATTGGTCTCTTTGAAGTTAATGAAGCATTCGCTATCCAAGTGCTGGCATTCCTCGATTATTTCGGAATCGCTGACGATGATGCGCGCGTCAATCAATTTGGCGGCGCAATTGCAGTAGGCCACCCACTCGCCTCCTCGGGAGTGCGCCTCATGGCTAATCTTGCTCGCGGTTTTGAAAACGATCACTCCGTGCGCTACGGAATCACCACAATGTGTATTGGCCTAGGTATGGGCGCCACCGTTATCTGGGAAAACCCAGCTTGGGAAGGAAAGAAATGAGCACCATCGAAATGCCAGCCGGAGCGCCAGAAGAGGTAGTCACCCACGCCCTTCGCCGCGACCTTGATCTCACGCCATTTGGCGCTCCTGGAAAATTGGCCATCATCACTTTGGATAACGG
>RGER01000089.1 GCA_009917815.1 Actinomycetota bacterium | reverse complement strand
GCTCGTGTGAGCGGGAATCACCATCAAAATGAAAAGTTCCAGGAACGAGTGCTGCAACCGGAGGTAAGAAACGCATCACGGTGCCGGCATTGCCGACATCGATGCGCACCTCATCTGCTCTACGTGAACCTTTCTGCACTCGCCAATCTCCGTTCTCTTCACGGATGAGAGAGAATCCGAGGGCGGTCAGGGCCGCTGCCATGAGTTCGGTATCTCGCGAGTGGAGTGGGCCCCGCAGAAGGGATTCATCAGGGGATTGCACGGCGAGCACCAACGCTCGATTCGTCACCGATTTCGATCCTGGCACTGGGAGAACCCCGGAAATCGCCCCTTTTGCCAGGGGCGCGGGCCAGAGAGTCGTCACAAAGAGAGTTTAGGCGAATACGCTCCCCTCATGTGCGGTCGATACGCCTCCTCCAAGAGTGCTGATGAGTTGATCGAGTACTTTGATGCGACCTTGGAAACGTCCTCAGCGAGAACCCCGGAAGCGGGCTTATCTCACCTGGCCCCGTCGTGGAATGTGGCCCCGACCGCGCAGATCTACGCGATCCTCGACCCGGCGCGAGTGCTCACCACCGCCCGCTGGGGCTTGCTACCGAGTTGGGCGAAGAGTCTAGATTTTGCAGCGAAGACCATTAATGCGCGAGTAGAAACCGTGGCTGAAAAACCTTCATTTCGATCTGCATTCAAATCTCGGAGAGCGATCATTCCAGCTGATGGGTATTACGAGTGGTACACGGCAAGCGGCGCGGTTTCGCGTAAGCAACCCTTCTATATTTGCGCTCGCGATCGCTCCCCGCTTGCCATGGCGGGCCTCTATGAATGGTGGGTTCCCGGTGATGGAGGCGCTCCTGTATTGACGGCTACGGTACTCACTCGAGATGCCACCCCTCAGATCGCCGAGATTCACGACCGCATGCCGCTCATGCTTCCGCGAGCTGCCTGGTCAGAGTGGTTAGGGGGCAAACTATCGTCCGTGGAAGAGCTCCTTTCTATCTCAGAATCTCTTCAGGAACTTGATGCTTTTCCGGTATCGTCAGCCGTAAATTCGTCCCGCGAAAACAGGCCATCGCTCATCGATCCTGTCCCGTTGGAGTTAGAGCAGGTGCTCTGGTGATCACTGAGGTCGTACTCCCCACATCCGTGGGTAGAGCGCGGCTTCTTGTGGGAAATGTGAAGGGCGCCCGTGGACTCCTTGTTCTTGGACATGGAGCTGGAACTGGTGCGCGCACGCCCGACATGGAATTAATCGCAGATGGCATCGATGGTGTAGCCATCGTCCGCATGGAGCAACCGTGGGTGGTCTCGGGACGACAAATCGCGCCAGCTGCGCATCTCTTAGATGAGGCGTGGCTCGAGGTGCTACGAAAGCGAAATTCCTGGCTTCCGGCCGCCGCTGCTGCTCTTCCGCTCATCTTGGGCGGGAGAAGTACCGGTGCGCGGGTAGCCTGTCGCACCGCACTTCCCCTGGGGGCCAAGGGAGTACTAGCACTCTCCTTTCCGCTCCATGCGCCAAAGAAGACCAATCGTCGTCGGGACAATGAACTCGAGATTATTCTTGAGGCGGGCCTGCCACTCCATGTGATCCAGGGCGATAAAGATGGTTTCGGAACGCCAGATGAATTCAATGGAGTCGATATCACCGTCGTTCCTGGTCGCGGCCACGAACTCCTGCGCAGTCGAGATGATGAACACGCAGCCATCGTTCAGGGTGCTGTCCGGGACTTTGCCACCCGAGTACTCTCTCGGGAGTAAGTACCCCGGGAATAAGTACCCCGGGAATAAGTCAAGGTGGAGGCGGGTTTTCCCTTGATGTGCTCGCTACAGATGAGATCCGGGGAGAATCACCGGTACATTCTTTAGAGAACCAGACTTTAGAGAACCAGACTTTAGAGAACCAGCGAAATGGAGCGCGAGTGACGGCCGAGAGCGCGAGAGAGCGGGCAGACCGCTTCGAACGAGACGCCCTGCCGCTACTCGATCAGATGTATGGCGCAGCAATGCGCCTCACCAAGAATCCCAATGACGCGCAAGATCTGGTTCAAGACACATTTGCAAAAGCATTCTCGTCATTTCATCAATACGAAGATGGCACCAACATCCGTGCTTGGCTTTATCGAATTCTCAACACCACCTTCATTAACAATTACCGAAAGAGCCAACGTCAGCCGTTAATTTCAGATGGTGAAATCGAAGACTGGCAGATCGCAGATGCCGCCTCACATACAAGCAATCTTGGAAGATCTGCAGAAATGGAAGCGCTCGATCGGCTTCCGGATTCAGAAATTAAGCAAGCTCTGCAGAACTTGCCGGAAGAATTTCGCCTTGCCGTGTACCTGGCCGACGTCGAAGGATTTCCTTACAAAGAAATTGCGGAGATCATGGACACGCCTCCCGGCACCGTGATGTCACGTCTGCATCGGGGACGCAAACTCTTACGTGAAGCTCTCGCTGAATATGCTGCAGAACGTGGCCTGGCTGGAACGGGAGGTGGTCGGTCATGAGTTGCGGAAACCACCACGAGACTCCCTGCCGAGAAGTCCTCACCGCGCTCTTCATCTATCTCGACAATGAGGTAGGGGACGAATCGCGCTCGCAGGCTATCGCCATCCACTTAGAAGAATGTGGTCCTTGCCAACAAGAGTTCACCTACGAGGAGAGGGTTCGATTGGCGATCTCGAGTGCGTGCAAAGAGCAGGCTCCTCCCGAGTTAAAGGCCCGAGTCTTGCAAACCTTTACGGAATTTCGACTCACGCTTACAGAAATTGATCTCCCAAACAACTAAGTTGTGGTTATGGCGCATTTCGACGTTCGAGCAGAGATGGTGGCGAACGTACTCACTATCACTGTGAAAGTCGGAGATGTAGTCGAAGCGGGTGACCAACTACTTCTTTTGGAATCGATGAAGATGGAGATTCCAGTTCTCAGTGAAGTAAGTGGCAAGGTAATCGAGGTCGCGGTCGTTGACGGCGAAGTGATTCAAGGCGGCGATCTCTTAGTGAAGATCGAATACAGATGAGCGATCGCTTTATCGGTGCGATCGGGCTTTCGTCCATGACGGTCAAGCACGCAGATACTGCAATCGCGCTTGGCTCCGGTGATGTAGCTGTGCTGGGTACGCCCCGCATGGTGGGTTTGGCAGAGGCGGCGACTCTCGCTGCCATCGCAGACCGACTCGATCAGCAAGAGACCACCGTCGGAGTGGACGTGCATATCGAGCATTTAGGCGCATCTGCAGTCGGATCGCTTGTACAAGCGAGCGCGGTTGTGAGCGATGTAGAGGGAGCTCGCATCACCTTTGATATTCAAGCTCACGACGGAGAGCGCCTAGTCGCTCGTGGAGTAGTTATCCGGATGCTCGTTGATCGGGTGCAATTCACTGCTCGTGTTGCAGCGCTTGGTGCGCAGACGCGCTCTTAGATTCCCGTAGTTGTCCGAGGATAAGCAATCGCTGGATCTGTGATGATATTGACGAGGTAGGGAACACCGCTCGCGAATGCGCGATCTAACGCGGGGCCGATCTGGCTAGATTCAGTCACCATTTCACCTGCACCACCGAGTGCCCGAACTACGTCGTCGTAGCGCGTTTGGGGTGCGAGGTCTGCCGCAACGTCGTATCCGAAGATTGATTGCATGGGGTGTTTCTCTAATCCCCATGCGCTGTTATTTCCGACAATCATCACTGCTGGCAAGTTATGTCGGACGAGTGAATCAATATCGCCGAGTGAGAAACCGAGCGCTCCATCGCCAAAGAGAGCGACAACTTGCGCCGAAGGTCTGGCTAGCCGAGCTGCAATGATGCCGCCCATTCCACCACCTAAACATCCAAATGGACCGGGATCTAACCAGCAGCCAGGCCGGGCAGGCTCTACGAATTTTCCAGCGAAGGATACGAAATCTCCACCATCGCCGATAATAACCGCGTCATCAGCGAGTTTGGGAAGCAATTCGCCGTAGATGCGCGCGGGATGTATCGGGGATACATCAGCCTCCAACATCTCACTCTCTTTAGCTGCGCTCTTCAGAGCGGCTTGTGTAATGGAGTCACGCCAATCAGCTGAAACTTCATGTGATGCTTCGAGCATTAATTGTGTGAAGAAGTCTGATAAGTCTCCAGAAGCGCTTGCGGCTAGAACTGCATGAGTAGCAATTCCCTCAGGCGAATCAGCCACATGGATTACCTTTGCGCTTCCAAAATCACCATAACCAAGCCGGAAGTCGAGTGGCGTACCCACCACAAGAACGAGGTCTGCTGAGCGGAAGGCGAAGGAACGCGCCTTTGTTGCTAATAGGGGGTTGCCGCGCGGAATGATCCCACGAGCGGTTCCATTAGTAATGACGGGAATTTGAATTGATTCAGCGAATTGCAGTGCTTGGGTTTCGGCGCTCCCCGCCCACACATCTGATCCGAGGATAAGCAACGGAAAGTTAGATTGCCGTAATAGTTGAGAAATCTTTGATATATCTTCTCTGTTCACCTGCTGGACTTTTTGGCTCCAGGGCGCGATCTCTTCTGGAGTGGCAGGACCGAAGAAAATGTCCATCGGAATATCTAGGAATGTCGGCCCTCGATGTGGAGAGC
This sequence comes from Actinomycetota bacterium, assembly GCA_009917815.1. Taxonomy (GTDB): domain Bacteria; phylum Actinomycetota; class Actinomycetes; order Nanopelagicales; family Nanopelagicaceae. The sequence continues at coordinate 1,538 of RGER01000089.1, read as the reverse complement.
GCGCGAGTTCTAAAGCATTAAATATTTCGGTGCCGATGTTGGCTGTGGCAGTGATTGTGTCGGAAAGCTTGGTAATCGGCGCTAAGAGCGGTGGATGGTCAATCTCTTGCAACGCACCTTCTCCCCAACGACCAGTGGGTGCTCTTCCTCCCAGCATGAGTAGTGGTGCGCCGTTATAAAAGGCATTAGCCACGGCACTCACGCCGTTGGTAACTCCAGGGCCAGCGGTAACCACCGCGAGTCCTGGTGTGCGGGTGAGTCGAGCGGTTGCCTCAGCTGCAAATACTGCTGTTTGTTCGTGACGCACATCGATGATGGGAAGGTTTCGATGTACCGCGCCGTCATAGATGGGAAATACATGAGCTCCGGAAAGAGTGAAGAGATGTTGAATGCCGTGCGCTTGGGCAGCGACTACAGCTAGATCTCCACCGTGTGTTTCCCGTTCTTGTGTCTCACGTTCTTCGCTCACTGCGCCATTCTAGGCGTGAATTCGCCAGAAGAGCCAGGATTAGAAGTACAGCGGGAATGAACCAGATGTGAGAAGTGAGGAAATCTGTGAGCGGCAGTGCAGGATTCTTGAGGTTAAAGGTGCGCTCACCAATCCAAAACTCTGCGAGCAGAAGGCCAAAGAGCGCGAAGGAGTTGCGAACGCCTGGGTACCAACGCGTCCGGCTCAACCACCAGAGTGACGGAAGTGTAAAGACGACGAGAAGTATTTGTGCCAATTCGATGCCGATATTGAATGCAAAGAGAGTGAGGATGCGGTCGCTCTGAAAGACCACTAATTGTTTGAGCATAGAAGCGAAGGCGAGTCCATGAATAAGACCAAAGATAAGTGGAAGAAGTAGGAAAGTTCTCTTCATCGCAGGTCGAAGCGCATGAAGAGCTGTCACAAATATGGAGAGAGCGATAAGCATCTCTACCGGTTTCTCAGGAAGAGAGAAAATATTGAGCGAAGAAAGCACGACAGAGGTGGCATGACCAATCGTGAAGGCGCTCACGGTCTTGAGCGTTGCTTTAATGCTCTCCCCAAAAGTACGTCCAGGGAGCCAGCGGTGGTGTAGGGCGAGGGCGGGAGCGGGAAGTAAGAGCATAAATAGGAAGAGGAGATGATCAATTCCAGATCCAATGTGATGAGTGCCGGCGAATACTCCGGAGAGAAATTTCTGCACCAGACTGTCGGTATTCACCAAGGTATACGGTCTCCCCACGTGCGCGTAAGCGCTCTGTGCAGTTGCAAGCAGCATCGCGGTAATCGCTACCAGAGTAAAAGTTTTCTTCATCACGGGGTATTTCTATCACTCCACGACAAATCCTTGGTCGCGGCTCTGGACTCACATGCTAATCACAGAGAGTTCTCCCAAAGTCTCACTTGCTATCGCAAGGACTGATGCAATTCTCTAACCATGAAAACACTCATCACGAATCGTTCCCGCGCCGGCATAGCTGGCACCGTCGCTCTACTTCTTGGTGCGGCCCTCATCCAGATCTCGCTGGGCGCTGCTCCTTCTGCGGCGGTAACTTCCGCTACTACAGCT
>RGER01000088.1 GCA_009917815.1 Actinomycetota bacterium | reverse complement strand
GTCCCAAGCCACTGGCTACACAGAGACCAGCGATAATCCAGAAGCGAATAACAATCGTCACCTCGCCCCAACCAATCAACTCAAAGTGATGTTGGAGCGGAGCCATACGAAATATTCGTCTGCCTCGAGTCAATTTAAAGTACCCGACCTGAAGAATGACCGAAAGTGTGATGATCACAAAGAGTCCGCCAAGCAGAGCAAGCAATCCTTGCGTTCGACTCGTAATCGCTAGCCCGGAGAGCGCTCCACCCAACGCGAGCGAACCGGTATCTCCCATAAAGATTTTTGCCGGACTTGCGTTCCACCAAAGGAAACCGAAGCAAGCGCCCATCAAAGCCGCCGCAACAACCGCAAGATCCAGTGGATCTCTCACGTCGTAACACTTGGGTCCGGGATTGACCCAACAACCCTGACCGAATTCCCACACACCAATCAAGATGTATGCGGCAAAAGTCATCACGCTCGTTCCGGTCGCAAGACCATCAAGACCGTCAGTCAAGTTCACGCCGTTACTAGTAGCAGCAATCATGAGAAAGACCCAGATGATAACCAGAATTACAGGAAGCGAAATCGAAGTGTCTCGAACCACAGAGAAATGTAAGGAAACGGGCGTCAAACCATGTTCGTCAGGAAAACGTAAGCCCAGAAAGGCGAATCCCACTGCGACTAATGATTGACCAGCGATCTTGGTACGTGCTCGTAATCCTAGAGAGCGTTGTCGCGAAACCTTTAACCAATCATCCATGAAACCCACAAAGCCCAGCCCGGTCATCAACGCTAGAACTAACATTCCTGAAGCTGTGAAATGGTGGGAAGTAAGCAGGTGAGATCCAAAGTAAGCAATCAGTGTTGCCACAATGATGACGGCACCACCCATGGTGGGAGTTCCACGCTTCGTATGGTGGGCCGATGGGCCATCATCTCGAATAAATTGACCGTAGCCACGGCGCACCAAAAGTCGAATTGCGAGAGGAGTGCCAAACATGGTGAAGAGGAAGCCCAAAGCGGCAGCCGCCAGCACTCCTTTCACTCTGAAACACCCCCGACTAAGCGCGCTGCGATGCCTTCAAGATGAGTTCCACGAGAGGCTTTGACGAGGATGACATCGCCTGAACTCAGATCTGCCTCGACAAAGTGCACGGCAGCTTCATGGTCGCCAAAAGCGTGGGCATCGCGGTGCCCCTCTTCCAGAGCCCTCTTCACCATGGTCTCTCCAGCCTCACCGATTCCTACCAGCCGAGAAATCTCTAACTGCGCCACTAGCCTGCCGATATTTTCGTGCGCTGAGCGACTGGACTCGCCGAGTTCTCGCATTTCGCCGAGGATGGCCACCGTTCGCCCCGTTCGCTCCTTGCCGATTGCTGCAAGAGTTTCCAGGGCCGCGGCCATACTTGCCGGGTTAGCGTTATAACAATCATTCAGGAGTAGGGCGCCCACAGGGGTATGGGATCGCTCCATCCGCCATTTGCTCAGCGGCCGTGCCTCATTCAAACCCGCGACGGCTCGCGTCATATCAAGTTTTAGCGATTCACAGATAGCCAAGACGGCCTCCGCGTTCGCCACCTGATGAGCGCCTGTGAAGTTAAGATGAATAGAATGCCCGCGGAAGCGGAAGGTAGGTTCGCCATCAAGTAGCCGCATCTCTTCCGCACGGACCGTGCCATGAGGACCAAACGTCACCACTTGACCCGATGCTTTCGTAGCCATTGCAGACGTGTGCTGATCGTAAGTTCCAAGCACTGCCACTCCCCCCTTGGGAAGCGATTGGACTAGTTCAAATTTGGCAGTCGCAATATTTTCCACAGAACCAAACTCACCGACATGGGCGGTCCCCACTACCAAAACTGCAGCAATATCAATATGTGCAAAAGCGGCTAGCTTCGCAATATCTCCAATATGCGTGGCGCCAAACTCGAGAACCAGAAATCTTGTCGCTTCTGAACATTTAAGAATGGTGAGCGGCAGGCCAATCTCATTATTAAAAGACTCCTTGGGAGCAATTGTCTGCCCGAAAAGGCTTAGCACCTGGAGCAACATGTCTTTAGTTGTTGTTTTGCCTTGCGAACCAGTAATTCCAACGACTGTCACCTGTGATAATCGGGCGCGAACTTCGGCAGCCAGAGACATAAGCGCGGCAGCGACATCAGGCACCACGATCGACGCGATACCAGCAGAACCTACTGCGCGAGCGACCAGGGTTAAGACGGCACCGTTCTTCGCTGCGGCCGACACAAAGTCGTGACCGTCTGCATGCTCTCCCGGCAAGGCGACAAAGAGTGAACCCGCTTCGGCCTCTCTGCTATCGATCACTACCGACCCAGAGAATACAAAGTCATCCCCATGGAGGCTGCCTCCCACTATCTCGGCAATCTCGCTCGTTCGCATTGCGATCATGACTGGCCACGCTTTGCGAGCATCTCTAGCGCTACTTGACGATCGTCAAAGGCAGTGATGACACCATTTATCTCTTGGCCTTGCTCATGACCTTTTCCGGCGATCAAAACCAAATCCTCGTCTGCGGCTTGACTAATCGCAAAGGAGATCGCTTCTCGTCGGTCCAAAATTCGAACTCCCCGGAAGTTTTCTCCGCACATGGAATCTAAAATTGCTGCTGGATCTTCTGATCTCGGATTATCGCTGGTGGCGATTGCAAGATCGGCTCCTCTTTGTAGAGCATTTCCCATCTCTGGACGCTTGAGCGGATCTCGATCACCTCCGCAACCAAGTACAGCAATGATGCGCCCACGAGTATGCGACCGAAGTGATGAAAGAACTCGAGCAACTGCATCAGGAGTGTGCGCGTAATCAACCAAAACTAAAGGCGATCCGTTGCCTACTTGCTCAAGGCGCCCTGGAACACCCTGGAAGCTTCGTAGTAAATCGATTCCCACCTCGATATCGCCGCCAGTCTGCACAAAGGCAACGAGCGCCATCGCGGCATTCATTCGGTTGAAGTCGCCCACGAGCGGCGATTCAATAATATGAACTACCCCATCTGGACTGGTTAATTGAAAGTCGGCAGGCGAAAGTTGCCAATCACCCTTATTCGCCGAAATCGAGATGGAAGGGATCTCAGACTTTGCAAGAAGCCTCGCTCCGAAGGAATCATCTGCGTTAATGAGTGCGCCTGCAGAAAACTTGGATGTGAAGAGTTCGGCTTTAGCCTGAAAGTACTCTTCCATCGTGTGATGAAAATCAAGATGATCTTGAGTCAGATTAGTAAAAAGTGAAAGTTCGAAATGGATTCCATCAACCCTATGAAGAGAGAGTGCATGGCTAGAGACTTCCATAGCAACACACTTCACGCCTGCATTTCGCATGATGGCCAAGTTCCGTTGCAACTCACTCGCCTCGGGGGTCGTTCGCGCTGAAGGCAGAGTTACTGTCTTACCTTGAGTGTGATATCGCGCCCCAAGAGTGCCAATCACGCCAGCGGAGAGACCGCTTCCATTCCAAAAGTATTCAAGCAGCGAAGTGGTTGTCGTCTTCCCATTCGTTCCAGTGACAGCCACAACGCACATAGTCGAACTCGGATTCCCGTAAACGAGGGACGATAGATCCCCCACCTTTGCGCGAATATTCTCGATTTGAACGACAGGGACAGATGCGTTTGCAATTCTTGCGCCTTCAGCATCAGTAACGAGGGCTACCGCTCCTCGGCTGATCGCGTCAGCTACGAAGTGCGCACCATGAGTGTGCGCACCAGGCATCGCCACGAAAATGTCGCCACTAGAAACTTTTGACGATTCAACTGAGACTCCCCTTATGGGGATATCAAGATCTGCAGCGGAGTATCCATCAAATGAAACTCCGAGAAATCCAAGAATGCCTCTTAAACTCTCGAACTGAGCACTCACGCCTTGCTCACCGTCTTTGTTTCACTCTGCGACTTCTTGGTAGCTAACGCCTTCATTTCTTTCTCATTCATGGGCAGCAAAGTAACCGTGTTCGAGGAGGGTGGAACGTGGTAACTCTTTAGCGCAAAGGACATCACCTCTTTGAAAACAGGACCGCCAAGCAAACTCCCGAAGTGCACGCCATGTGGATCCTGAATCGTGACGTTAATGACGAACTTTGGATTCTCCGCAGGTGCGAATCCGATGAATGAGGCGGTGTAACCATGATACTGACCAGACGAATCAATACGATTTGCTGTGCCGGTTTTTCCGGCTACTCGATACCCAGGAATACGCGCCCCTGGCGCCGTCCCTTCGTCACTCAACACGCTTTCCATCATGAGGCGAACCTTCTGAGCTGTCTCACTAGAAATAATGCGAACACCTTCCGATATGGATTTCGGTGAATAATGGCCTGCTTGGTCTACGTAACCAGAGACGAGGGTGGGTTTAACTTGCACGCCATCGTTAGCCAGGGTCGCGAAGACGCTCGTTGCCTGAATAGTCGTGAGTGAATAGCCCTGTCCAAATGCGACTGTGGGAGCTGTCGTGCCTGACCATCGATCAACGGGGGCCAAGAGGCCACTGCTCTCCCCCGCCAATTCCAAGCCCGTCTTCTTACCGATACCAAATTTGGTGAGGTAGGAGTGAAGTGTCGACGGCTTCATCTTTTCGCCAATTTGAATTGTTCCCGTATTGCTCGATTTCGCCAGAATGCCAGCGGTCGTGAGCTTCCACGTGGCGTGCTTATCGTGATCTCCAAAATATCGATTTGCTCTTTTGATTTTATCTGGCACGGTGAAGAGAGTGGTTGGAGTCACCACCTTCTCTTCGATAGCCGCTGCCATAGTCATCACTTTGCCTGTTGAGCCGGGTTCGTAAGGATCGGAGACTGCCGGAGTCGCCAGTAAATCTGGTGTGGCTTTTGAAATGTTATTCGGATCAAAGGTGGGCGCTGTGGCCATAGCGAGAATCTTGCCAGTGGACGGCTCCATGACGATCACCGTTCCTGAAAGAGCCTTTGCCTTTTTAACGGTGGCGGTGATCGCTTGTTGCGCTACCCATTGAATATCTCGATCAATCGTCAGTCGTACCTCTTTGCCGCCCGAGGCCGGGGTAAGCACGTCATGCGCCGTGGGAATGATCTGGCCACCCCCATTTTGGGCGTAGGTATAGGAGCCATCTTTTCCAGCCAACACAGGGTCCAGGGCATATTCCAAACCGCCTCCACCATGTCCGGTGGCGCTCACAAATCCTAAGAAGCTGGCGCCCAATGCACCTGCGGGGTAATCACGATGAAATGCATCTTCAGCGTAAAAACCTGAAATGTATTTTCCATAGGAGCGCTTTGTATTCTCTACCGCGATCGCTTCTTTAACGGATTTCCATACAGCGGGAGTGACGTCTTTTGCAACGTAGGCAAAACGTCGATCACCGGTCAGCCTATTTTGTACCGTTGAGACTGGAAGCGAAATGATCGGAGCTATGATCTCTGCGGCACGAGCGGGGTCAAGAACCAACTGTTGATCAACCGTGATGTTCACGGAGGCGATACTTCGAGCGAATGGAACACCATCTTTATCAGTTATTGCACCTCGCGATGCGGCCAGCGGAGCCGTCTGATACAACTCCCGACTCGCGCGAGAGGCGTAAGCAGAGGCACTCACCCCTTGAACTTGTATTAAGCGACCCGCAATGATGACAAAGACGAGAATGAAAAGTAGATAAACGGCACGCACACGCTGATTATTCGATTTCATTTCTTCACGTTCATGTCAGGGGCTCCGAGAATCGTCTCACTTCCTAGATCGATGAAGGCTGGCGCTTGTCCAGTTTTCATTCCCAACTGCGTTGCTCGCTGAGCCAAAATCGTGGGTGAGGAAATTCGGGCGGCTTCTTGAGTGATGGCCTCTTCTTGAGCAGAAACTTCAGCAGCTTGGCGCTCGAGCTGGCTCAAAGTAAATGCATCCTGTGTGAGCATAATGTTGATGAAAAGAAGAAGAGCCGTTCCGATACTCAGCACGATTGCCATCAATTTGATAAACGCTAAAGGACGAATCTGTTGACCTGCCGGAACTCTCAGGTCTGGGACTAGGCGTAAGAAGGCACGTTGCGCAGGAACGAAAACGTATGCCTGTGCGCCGCGAACGGGATTTGCGAGTGCCATTACGCAGCCACCCGCTCCACTGCTCGGAGTCGAGCCGAAGCAGCCCTTGGGTTCTCCACGATTTCACTGTCAGAAGGTGAATCACCCTTAGCAATGGTGCGAAACTTCGCAGCCAAACTGGGCATATCTACAGGTAGATCAAGAGGA
>RGER01000087.1 GCA_009917815.1 Actinomycetota bacterium | reverse complement strand
GAGACGAAGGGGAGGAAGACCCCTTCTGGGTCGGTGAAACACTCGCCGAGAAAATCAATATTCATGCCGATGGAGAAGATGGAATCAAAGTGCTCGTGATTGCCCGTGATCACTATGGCGCGCACTTGTGTGTCAGAGTCGGCCTGGTCTAATACCTCTTCGAGTTGGTCGAGGAGGGCATGGGTCAGGCTGGTGGCTGGTAATTCCCACCAGAGGGCGCGATCTCGATTCTCGCTCATTAGCCGCTTCCCTTCATTAGGCTCGCCCCTAAGGCTGGTTCCGAGGGAGCGCCTATGGCAGAATAGCGAAGAATCAATTGTCAGACCTTTAATTTGAGGCCGCGTAGAGAGGCAAGTCCATGACTGTCCATGAACCCAGCTTGGGAAATTACTTTGAGGACTTTACGGTCGGGGATGTGTACCAGCATCCGCTCGGGCGCACGATCAACGAAACCGATAACACCTGGTTCACGCTGCTCACTTTGAACACGAATCAGTACCACTTTAATAATCACTTCTCTAAGAACCACCCCATCACCAACGGCCGCATCATTGTGAACTCAGGTTTCACGATCGGCCTCGTTCTCGGTATGACCGTGAGCGATATCAGCCACCACGCAATCGTTAATCTCGAACTCACCGACATCAAATTAACTCACCCAGTCTTCGTTGGCGACACTCTTTATGCCGAGAGCATCGTGTTGGCTAAGCGTGAGAGCGCTTCACGCCCCTATGCCGGCATCGTCACTGTGAAGACTCGTGGCCTCAACCAAGATGGCGATGTCGTGGTGAGTTGGACTCGATCAGTCATGGTCTATAAGGAATCTGCTCGCGAAACGAACAGATACTTTCCGCAGGCAAAGACGGGACCGTTGGAGATCTGATGAGCATTTCAATCACATACGGCCCGTGGGGCGAGACGCTCGAAGAGTTAGTCGATGCTGGTCGCCGAGCAGAGGCTGCGGGTGCCGATGTGATTTGGGTTCCAGAATTACACCGAAGTGCCACAGTGGGTGCGGCCGCACTCGCTGCGGGCACTTCCACGGTGGGAGTGGGAACGGCAATAGCTCTCGCTTTCACCCGCAGCCCCATGGTTACAGCGCTTGAAGCGCTCGACGTTGATGAAATGAGTGGCGGACGGTTCATCCTCGGAATTGGTTCTGGTGTTCAGCGGTTGAATGAAGATTGGCACAATGCTCAGTGGGGTAAACCCGTGGCGCATATGCGTGAAACGATCGGCATCATTCGCCATTTCATTGCTCGCTCCCATCTGGGAGAGCGCATGACTGTCGAAGGTGAGTACGAGCACATCGACATTCGTGGATACCAACGTCCGTTCATACCAGTGCGTACCGAAATCCCTATCTACATTGCAGGTATGGGCCCCATCATGACCAAACTTTCGGGTGAGATCGGTGACGGTTGGATCTCACACGAGCTCTGCTCTCCAAAATATTTGCGAGAGCAACTCTTACCTTGGCTTGAAGAGGGATTAGCGAGATCTGGACGCCCGCGCGAGAAGTTAGATGTCGTGGTCTCAGCCGCCTGTGCCATTGATGACGATCCTAAGATTGCAAAGCGTTGGAATGCTGGGCTTATCGGCTTCTATGCCACGGTGAAAACCTATGCCGAATTCTTCGAATTCCACGGGCTTGCAGCAGAGCAAGAAGCAATTATTGAAAAATTTAGGTCAGGAATCTCCAGTGACGATCTTGGTGACGAAGTTCCCGATCATATGGTTGATGCGCTCACTCTCGCTGGAACAGCAGAGCAAGTCCGTGATCGCATCCGGGAATATGAGGGCATCGCAGATACTGTGAAGTTAACACCTCCTACGCATGGCCTCTCCGCCGACATTACTCGTAAGGCTCAGAATCAGATTCTTGAAATGATTCCCGTACTGACAGGAAAGAAGTAATGAGACCTCTTGCAGATATTCGAATTCTCTCCCTTGAGCAATATGGTGCAGGTCCTTTCGGGACTTTGCACTTAGCAGACCTGGGCGCAGAGGTCATTAAGGTTGAAGATCCCCGAGTGGGCGGCGATGTGGGTCGATATGTGCCGCCGTATGCCAACGAAGAAGATTCACTCTTCTTTGAAGCGTTCAATAGAAATAAGAAATCAATCTCCATTGATCTCCTTACGCCAGAGGGTCGAGCCGTCTTTGAAGATCTCGTAAAAGTGTGCGATGTCGTTTACAGCAATTTACGGGGCGACGTACCTGCAAAAATGAAGATTACCTACGACGATTTGAAACATCTCAATCCCAAGATCGTTTGTTGCTCTCTGACAGGTTTCGGGATGACTGGGCCTCGTTCGAGTGAACCAGGGTATGACTACATCCTTCAAGGACTAGCTGGCTGGATGGATCTCACGGGGGAGCCCGATGGCCCTCCCACAAAATCAGGTCTCTCAATGGTCGATTACTCGGGCGGTTTCGTAGCGGCCATTTCATTACTCGCGGGCGTGCATGCTGCTCGTCGCGATGGCGTTGGTATGGATTGTGATCTCTCGCTCTACGACGCAGCTATCGGAATGCTCACCTACCCGGGTGTATGGCATATGAACGCTGGGTTTACTCCCATTCGTACGCACCATTCGGCGCACCCATCGCTCGTACCATTTCAGGCCTTCGAGGCTTCAGATGGCTGGATCATTGTGGGTTGCGCGAAAGAGAAGTTCTGGCAGCGCCTTACTGAAGTTATTGGAAAGCCAGAGTGGGCATCCGATCCAAGATTTACCACTTTTGCCGATCGCCAAAAGAATGCGACTACCCTTCTTCCGATGCTTGAAGAGATTATTCGTCAACGCACAGTTGATGATTGGCTCTCGGTGCTCTATCCGGCATCCATTCCGTGTGGACCCATTAACGATGTTGCGCAAGCGATGTTGGAACCTCATACCATCGCTCGTAATCTCATTTTTGAGACCGAACATCCTCGCTATGGAACGCTAAAGAATTTAGCTTCCCCGGTGAAGGTGGGCAATGATCCTGTTGTTCATCGTCGGGCTCCACAACGAAATGAAAACTTCGATGAAGTCATGGGTGGTCTGCTCAATTACTCGCCCGAAAAGATTGCTTCACTGAGTAACGCTGGAGCATTTGGTAAATGAGCGTTGCTGGCACGTTAACCGATTGGGCGCTCTCGCTTGAGAGCGTTCCTGATGACGTGCGAACAGTTGCCATATCGCACCTTTACGATGGGTTTGGAGATGCGTTAGGAGGTCTTCACTCGCGCACTGCCGTGCCAGCCACTGCCGTGGCGGAAATTTACGCTTCGAAGAGTGGCGAAAGCCCACTCCTCGGGCGAGCCAGTCGGGTAAGTGCGCCCTTTGCAGCGCTCTCCTTTGGAGCTCTTATCCATCATCTTGATTTTGATGACACCCACGCGGGTGGTCTCGTGCATGCGACCTCAGTCTCCCTGCCAGCCGCCTTGGCTGTAGGCGCATCAGCCGATGCTTCGTGGGATGACATTGTGAATGCGGCAACGATCGGCCTCGAAACCGTCACACGGATTGCAATGGGTTCTTCACATGGTTTTCATGCGAGAGGCATTCACGCCACTCATGCGTGTGGAACGATCGCCGCTGCACTTGTCTCGGCCAAGCTCCTTGGACTCTCTCGCGAGGAAACCATCAACGCAATCGGAATTGCCGGTAGTGCATCGGGCGGATTGCTCGAATTCCTGAATACCGGATCGAGTACCAAGCAGTTGCATCCTGGAACTGCCTCGATGAATGGAGTAATTGCAGCGCTCTTGGCGCGCTCTGGTGGGACTGGGCCAGAGAGCGCTGTGGAAGGGCGATATGGCATTTATGCCACGCTCTCTGCGCGCGAAGTCGACTTAGATTTAGTCACGTCCGATTTGGGTACACGTTGGGAGGCGACTCAGATCACCATCAAGCCATATCCAGCATGCCAACTCTCACACGTCTCACTTGATGCCGTGCAGAGCATCATGGTGGGGTATGGGTCTATGGCAGCGGACGAGATTGAAAAGATCGAAGTCTGGGTGCATCCGGATTCATCGGCAATCGTCTGTGAACCGATCGAAGAGAAACTCGCTCCTCGAACTCCATACGATGCAAAATTCTCGCTTCCCTGGTCAATCGCTGCGCTCATAATTGACGGCGCGATCACGGTGGGGACCTACTCAATTGAGTCGATCCAACGCCCTGATGTGGCTGCGCTTGCGCAGAAAGTAGTAATCCATTTGACACCAGCAGAGGGCGCGGCTGCAGATGCTGCTGGTAAAACACGCATTTCGCTGAAGAGTGGAGCTTCTCTGAATGGTGGTGTCAATGCGAGCGCCGGTGGGCCGAAGAATCGGCTCACTCGCCAAGCCCTGATCAACAAGTTCGCTGGCAACGCGCAGTGCACCCCTAAAAAGGCCGCAGAGTTCTACGATGTGTTGGAGTCGCCTGAGGCCACTCTTGCTCAAGTTATCAAGGCTTTTGAACTACTCGCGAAAGGTGCATGACGTGCATGCAATAACACCTGCCGACTTTCCTTGGTTTAAGTACTCTGATTACACTTTTTCCTTGGGATTGATGCACGGCGACGATGCATTCCTCTCTGGGCATTCGGCGAGTGAGCATGATCCTGAATCGGGTCGCATGGTTGTTAAGGGCGATATGACCGCTCAGGCTCGCACTGCATACTCCAAAATTGAAAGAATTCTTGGGGCTGAGGGTCTTACCTTTGCAGATGTCACTCATGTCGTTGAGAACGTAACTGTCCAGGGAATTCTGGATTACGAAGCGGCAAAGTCTGTGAGGGAAGAGAGATTTGGAGCTCACCAGCCAGCTTTAACCACCGTAGTTGTGGAGCGCCTATTGCGCCCCGCCGCATTGATTGAAATTGAAGTACATGCCTCGCGTGGTGGCGGAAAGTTGCTCATGAATGAACCAGACGCTGGCTGGTCACGATCAACGGTACGCGAAGGTCATGATGGTTCAGTTTTTCTGCCCACCATGCTCCCGGTGGATGCAAAAGGTGATGTAGTGCACCAGGGCGATTTCGTAGCGCAATATCGCTACTGCCTGGAAAAGGCCGGTGCGCTTCTTGATCGCATAGGGATGAATCTTGGCCAAGCGGTTACCACATACGATTTCTCGACGCCGGCAACGCGCGATGTGTATCCCAAGAGCGGGCGTGCGCGAAAAGAGTTGCTAGGCGGGGCGGGTGTTTTCCCGGGGGCTGGCGGTATTTTGATGAGCCGTTTACATCATCCGGATATTTTGATTGCGCTTGACATTACTGCCAGCCGACACGAGCTCACGGCAGTGAATCCGGGTTGGAAGCGTTATGACACGCTCACTTACACCCCAGGCGTATTGGCAGGCGACACCTTATATATGTCTGGTTTTGCATCCCTCGACATGGAGTCCCAACAAGCGCTTCATCCTGGCAATGTCGTTGCGCAAGCTGAAGTGACGTACGGCGCAGTACTGGAAGTGCTTCACGCCGCTGGTGCTACTGCGGCCGACTTGGTCTCTACTATTGAATTTGTGACTCCCGAAGGGCTCCCGGAATATCGAGGAGTAGCTGGCGTACGCCAATCATTGTTGCGTGCCCCATGGCCAGCATCTACTGGTGCGCTCTGCGCCGCACTTCTCCGCCCAGAATTTATGCTGGAAGTCTTTCCCATGGCGGTTTTAAATGCTCACACCTGAGATTTCAGCGCTCGTTGGGAAGAGCATTTCGTATACGGCTCCTGAGCCTGTGGGTAAAGCGAGTATCCGATACTTTGCGATGGCTATTGGTGATGCGAATCCGCTCTACACCGATGAAGAGTATGCACGAAGGCATGGATATTCTGGAGTCATCGCGCCACCCACATGGGTGTGTGAGACAAACCAATACGCTGGTCTTGCGATGGATGCCGATGGCTACGCCGGACATCTATGGAAGATAGAAGTCCCGAATACTCGACTGGTTCGCGGCGGGAATGATTACCACTTCCATCAAGCTATAGTCGAGAGCGATGTCATTACCGCAACCTGGGTAATCGATTCGATTACGGAGCGAACCAACTCCAAGGGTTTGAAAATGATGACGATGTTTTCGACCGCTACTTACACAAATCAGAAAAATGAACTTCTTGCGACGAATACTGAGTCTCTCATCTGGTCGGAGATTCCGCGATGAACCATCAACTTTCAGTGGGATCGCAGATGCCCTCTCTCACGCGCACTATAGATATCACCGACATGATTGCTTATGCCGGTGCTACTTGGGATTGGCACCGACTTCATTACGATACTGAATTTTTGGCTTCGAAGAAGATCAAGGCACCCATCGTCGATGGACAAGCACTTGGTGCCATCATGGCTGAAGCAGTGCAGGATTGGTTAGGGCCCGATTCATTTATCACTCGTTTGCATTTCCGTTTCTCTGCGATGGTATTCGCTGGAGAGACAGTTACCTGTCATGGGACAGTGACACATATAGAAGGCAATATCGTCACTTTAGAACTTTCTATGACCGCCGGAGATGATAATCATCTGGTGCTCTCGCCGGCCGGTGCCGAGGTGCGCAT
>RGER01000086.1 GCA_009917815.1 Actinomycetota bacterium | reverse complement strand
TGGAATTGAACCGGGCGTGAGAGTTTCCCCAGGGCAGAAACTTGGCGAAGTTGGTAGAACTGGAAGTGCTCGTGGAATTCCTAAGCCGCACTTGCATTTTGGTATTTCGTATCCAACGCAACCAGGCGATTGGGAGATCCGACGTGGTGCTATCTGGCCATGGAAGTATCTTGATGCTTGGCGAACAGGTGAAAATTTATCGCCCGTTAAAGCAGTTAATCGAGCCGCAAAGAAAGCTAAAAAATAAGAAGAGCCCCGAGTTTCCTCGGGGCCCCCAATAAGGCAAGTGGATTAGTTAGGAACTACCGCGTCAGCCTGTGGACCTTTTGGTCCCTGGATAACTTCGAAAGTTACTGCCTGACCCTCTTCGAGGGACTTATAACCGGATCCCTGAATTGCTGAGTAGTGAACGAAGACATCTTGTCCGCCGCCATCTACTGCAATGAAACCAAAACCCTTTTCAGAGTTGAACCACTTAACTGTTCCCGTTGCCATTTAGCTAATCTCCCGGGACGTAGGGGACACGCGGCGATTGCCTCGTGTCAGTCTTCTTCAAAAAGCGTCACCGAGACCAGCCAACCTGGCGCTCTCGCGCAGGGGAGAAGCTAACGAACGGTACTGCTAAGCGTCTGACTCACTTACGAGGGTACACCACGGGCCCTCTGGCGGGAATTCCTCGCATAGGGCAAGATGTAATTCAGCGTAAAACCTGACGACTCGTGTACTGGGGAAGGTCACACGGACCGGTCAGGAGAAGATCTCATGGTTGCCCAGCCCCGATCGCAGGCATCAGCCCGCGGCGTACTCTTCATTCACTCTGCCCCCACGGCGCTCACTTCGCATATTGAGTGGGCCGTGGGGAACGTGCTCGGTCTACCCGTCCGGCTGGAGTGGAGCACGCAACCGATCTCTCCGGGAACACTTCGCGCAGAGTATGAGTGGCATGGTCCCGAAGGGAGTGCATCGAAAATTGCGTCAGCGATGCGCGGATGGCATTACGTGCGCTTTGAGATCACCGAAGCTGCAACGGGTGTAAATGATGGTGCGAGGTTTCAAGGAACGCCTTCGCTCGGCATTCATCACTCGATTATCGGCGTGCATGGAGATATTCATGTCAATGAAGATCGCATCCGAAGCTCTGCCAGGAGAGCGGTGAAGAACGGCACCTCGCTTGAAGACGAATTGGAACAGGTACTCGGTACTCCGTGGGATGAGGAGTTAGAACCCTTTAGATACGCGGGCGATCAGTCGAGTATCAGATGGCTCAAGACTGGCTCCAGCTAGCGGTTTTAGAGTGGAATATTTCCGTGGTTACCACGGAGTGCTGGTGCGCCTAAAATCGCTTGTGCGATAGCTGTTCGAGTTGCACTCGGCTCAATGATTTCATCGACGACCCCAATTTCAACTGCTCGCGTCACGCCACCAGAAATTTGTTCGTGCTCGGCAGCAAGTTCTAACTCCATATCGTTTCTTTGATCGTCGGGAACTTCAGAGAGTAAACGGCGATGCAGAATTCGAATGGCGGCGACTGCGCCCATAACGGCCACTTCAGCACCGGGCCAAGCGAAGACTCTGGTTGCACCAAGAGAGCGGGAATTCATCGCGATATAAGCTCCGCCATAAGCCTTTCGAGTGACCAGGGTGACGCGCGGGACGACTGCTTCAGCGAATGCGTGAAGGAGTTTTGCTCCGCGTCGGACAACGCCATCCCACTCTTGTCCCACGCCGGGCAAGTAACCCGGAACATCCACGAGAACGACCAGCGGTATGCCGAAGGCATCGCACATACGCACAAAGCGCGCAGCCTTTTCGGCCGAAGAGGAATCGAGGCAGCCACCGAGTCGAAGCGGGTTATTGGCCACCACACCCACGGTTCTTCCACCGAAGCGTCCCAGAGTTGTCACGATGTTGGGCGCCCACTTGGGATGAAGTTCTTGTATCCCACCGGCATCGAGAACGCCCTCAATAAGTGGATGGACGTCATATGCCCGCTTTGACGATTCCGGCATGAGGCCGGCCAGATCTACTTCTGGAAGTTTCTCTGCCATGGTGCCTTGATTCCCGAGCAGAGATGCGAGGCGGCGTGTGGCGCTGTACGCCTCATCATCATCCTCCGCAACGACATGTACGACACCACTTCGGCGACCGTGCGGCTCTGGACCACCGAGACGTGCCATATCTACTGATTCACCAGTAACGCTCTTCACGACATCGGGACCAGTAACGAAGACGCGACCATCAGGTCCCAGGATCACAATGTCGGTGAGCGCTGGTCCGTAGGCCCCTCCGCCAGCTGCCGGTCCTAAAACGAGGGAGATTTGTGGAATCTTTCCGCTAGCCCGAGTCATGATCGCGAAGACGCGACCAAACGCATCAAGAGAGGCGACGCCTTCGCGAAGACGTGCACCACCTGAATGCCAGACGCCGATAACGGGACACTCCGCCGTGAGTGCGTACTCATACGCCGCCAGGATGACTTCACAACCCGCTGCTCCCATGGCGCCACCTTGAATCGTGGCATCGGTGGAGAAGATGGCTACTTCGGTGCCATCAATTTTTCCGTGGGCTGCGAGCATTCCGGAATCGTCACGTGGTGTGAGCAGCGAAAGCGAACCTGCATCGATGAGACGGTGAAGACGCACTTCTGGATCTTTAGGATTGATTTCGCTCTCGCTCATTTCTTCTCCTTCGTTAGACGGATCGGAATACGAGCGCCACGTTGTGGCCGCCGAAACCAAATGAATTATTGAGGGCTGCGATAGATCCTTCAGGAAGTGGGCGAGGATTATCTCGAACGACATTGAGTGTGATCTCTTCGTCGAAGTTTTCAATATTTATCGTGGGGGGAGCCATTCGGTGATGTAACGCAAGGATCGTGAAGACCGATTCGATTGCCCCAGCGCCACCCAGGAGGTGACCTGTCATCGATTTAGTAGCTGATACGGCTACGTGATCGGTGTCGACGCCTAGTGCGCCGCGAATAGCGAGTGATTCAGCGATATCGCCAGCCGGAGTTGACGTGGCATGTGCGTTGAGGTGAACGACTTCAGATGCAGTAACTCCGCCGTCGGCAAGAGCAAGCTTCATCGCGCGTGCAGCGCCGCGACCTTCAGGATCTGGAGCAGCGATGTGATACCCGTCTGAGGTGATGCCTTGGCCGGCGAGTTCTGCATAAATGCGTGCACCACGTGCCTTTGCAAACTCTTCAGATTCGAGCACGACAACTCCAGCGCCTTCGCCAAGAACAAAACCGTCGCGCTCCTTGTCATAAGGTCGCGAAGCCTTTTCAGGGGCATCGTTGCGAGTGGAGAGCGCCATCATCGCTGCAAAGCCGGCCATCGGGAGTGGATGAACTCCAGCCTCGGTTCCACCAGCAACAACTACATCAGCTCGACCGCTACGAATCATCTCCATGGCGTAACCAAGACCTTCCGAACCCGATGCGCATGCACTCACAGGCGTGTGCACCCCTGCTTGCGCTTTGAGTTCGAGCCCGACAGCGGCGGCAGGACCGTTGGGCATCAACATAGGTACGGTGTGCGGGCTGACGCGGCGCGCACCTTTCTCGAGATATACGTCGTATGAACCGAGGAGCGAAAGGATGCCACCGATTCCAGAGGCGATTACTACGCCGAGGCGCTCCGTGTGAATCTCCGGCGCCCCGGCATCTTTCCAAGCTTCGCGCGCGGCGATTAATGCAAATTGCTCGGCACGATCAAGTTTGCGAGCCTCGACTCGATCCATCACTTCAGCTGGATCCACGGCAGCTTCTGCTGCGAAATGAACTGGGATTGTTTCAGTCCAGTCGTGTGTGAGGGTGCGTACGCCTGATTTTCCAGCAAGTAACGCAGCCCACGTGGTCGCAACATCGCCACCGAGGGGCGTGAATGCGCCCAACCCGGTAACGACGACTTTACGGTGCGTGGGAGCGCTCATGTTACTGAGCAGCCTTGACGATGTAGTTGACTGCGTCTCCGACGGTGACGAGATTCTTAACGTCGTCATCGGGAATCTTGCAGCCGAACTTCTCCTCGGCAGCGACCACAACTTCGACCATGCTGAGTGAGTCAACATCGAGATCATCGGTGAATGACTTGTCCATCAATACAGACGATGCCGGGATGCCAGCAACTTCTTCAACGATTTCGGCAAGTCCTGCGAGTACTTCATCTACTGAGTGAGCCATTTCTTCTCCTTGTTATCTCTCTGTGTTCGTCGGTTCCTGTTTTATTCTGATTTTGTGCCTATGTATTGCGCGAACTTTTAGGGAAGGGTTACTACTTGAGCCGCATAAACTAACCCGGCACCAAATCCAATAAGTAATGCGCTTCCGCCATGCGGAATCTCACCACTTTCCAACATCGCTTCCATGGCAAGGGGTATGGAAGCTGCTGACGTATTACCCGAGACCCGAATGTCGCGGGCAACCGGTAGTTCAGCTGGTAGATCGAGCGCTTTCACCATGGCATCGATAATGCGCATATTTGCTTGATGCGGAATAAACGCATCCAATTCATTGGCCTTGAGCCCAGCAAGTTCGAGGGCCTTATTTGCTACCGGCACCATCTGCCAGACAGCCCAACGGAAAACGGTTTGCCCCACCATTTGAATATCAGGCCACAGGAAATCTTTGCGTTCATGAACTGTATTCTTCTTAAACGAAAGCCATGAAGTCTTTTGCAGGATCGCGTCGCGATTATCTGCATCGGAGCCCCAAACTGTAGGTCCGATTCCAGGAACGTCAGAAGGTCCAATAACTACTGCGCCTGCTCCATCAGCGAAGAGGAAGCCTCCGGCGCGATCATCGAGATCAATAAAGTCGGTGAGTTTTTCTACGCCTACGAGAAGGACGTAATCGGCAGAGCCGCCGCGCACAAAATCGCTGGCCATACCGACGCCATAACAAAACCCAGCACACGCAGCAGAGATGTCGAACGCGGCTGCCTTCGGATTTTCGAGACGTCGAATCAATTCAGTAGCTGCGCTTGGTGTTTGGTAAGGATAGGTAACAGTGGCGACGATGACAGCGTCGATTTGATCCATGCTGATTCCGGCGTGAGCGAGGGCCTTTCGTGCTGCATTCTCAGCCATATCTACAACGGACTCGTGATCGCCTGCCCATCGACGCGACTCAATGCCGGAACGCTCGCGAATCCACTCATCAGTGGAATCGATGCGTGCGCATACTTCGGCGTTTGTAACAACGCGCTCTGGCCGATACCCACCGACTCCATAAATACGCGAGTGGCGCTGAGGTACGAGGTCCTTTATCTTTCCCATCAGTGGTCTCCCCCTGGGTGCTCTCCCGTTGGATGAAGTCTGACCAAGGGTTGTCCTGGTGAGACTGGGTCGCCCTCTTCCGCCAGCCACTCGATAATGACTCCACCATGCGGCGCCGTGATTTCGGTGTTCTCGCGCTTTGCCACTACGCGACCCACACTTGCATCGCGCGCAATTTCGTCACCGAGCTGCGCCTCACGATGGAAAGTTCCGGCAAACGGTGCCACGAGCATGCGCCAGGTGGGTTGATCAATCAAAGTACTTGGACGACCGTGGCGCGCGATGAGATCGAGTGCAGCTGGAATATCTTCGGGGGTTTTCAATGCCAATGTCTCTACGCCCGGCAGCGCGCGCTTGATGAGACCTATCAACGTTCCAGCGGGTGGCATTTCAATAATTGCAGTCACGCCAAGATCGTCCAACGTACGCATACAGAGATCCCATCGAACTGGATTGGCAATTTGACCGACGATCCGGTCGAGCACATCGCGACCATGGTGCACGATGGCGCCATCCTTGTTGGAAATAACTTTGACGCGTGGATCATGAACCGTCACCGAGCGGGCAAGATCGTGCATGCGTGCCACCGCCGAGGACATATATTCCGTATGAAATGCTCCAGCTACGGAGAGCGCGCGCACTCGCGAGCTTGTGGGCGGGTTCTCGGCGAACTTAGCCAGCGCTTCAAGATCTCCGGCTGCGACGATTTGTCCGGCGCCATTGTCGTTGGCAGCGGTGAGTCCATGTGCAGCGATTGCGGTGAGTACTTCGTCGCGATCGTTGACCCCGGCGAGCAACACCGTTTGATTCAAAAGTTGTACGCCGGTCGCGCGTAGCGACGCGATCGCCTCTAAGGCATCGGGCGCAAGTTCTCGCGGATGGTTCACGTGCAGCACGAGCGTCGTGCGCCATGGCAAGTTTTGTAACCAATCGAGGAGTCCGGCGTCCACGCGCGAGGGCAGTACGATCGCGTTACGCGTGTGGATGCGGAGCGATTCGAGACCGCCGCGCTCACGCGTCGCCGTGTGCAGCGCCTGCGTTAACGTATTGAGTCGTGCATTACCGAGCGACAGCGGATCGCCACCGCTTAAAATGACTTCGCGAATGTTCGCGTCGCTGCCGATCGCTGCGATCGCTGCGCGCCAGCGGCCCGCGTCGCCACGTTCGTCCTCGTAAGGAAATTCCCTTCGAAAACAATATCGGCAGTGCATGGCGCAGGCGCCGGTGACCACCAGCAGCGCCCGCGAGCGATATTTGCGCAGCAAGCCTGGTGCGTGGCGGGCGCTGCTGG
>RGER01000085.1 GCA_009917815.1 Actinomycetota bacterium | reverse complement strand
TACCGTCAACCACTTGCCAGCGATCCCACCAACCCGACGCTTGGAATTCACGTCAACCCAGCTAAGAGCACAGTTCTTACTCCGACCGACGGTACTTACGCCATCGTCATCGGCCCGCTCGAATAAGCAGGGAGATCATTTGAGAGGGGCTGGGCAATCGCTCGGCCCCTCTCTTTTTGCCTGAATCCCAGGATCTTTTGCCAGATACCGAGGCTTGTCCTTTGTATGACAACTGATATACGATCCAAATGTGTCTCTCTCCGTAGCCGACTTTGGTGACCAAATCCTGGTCTCTCCCGGTCGTGATGGGGCAGAGTCCCTCGCTGACCAGGCTTATTTCGCCATTCGAGAGTTGATCGTCACCCTGGAATTGCCCCCCAGCTCAGTGCTGAGCGAAGCATCGCTGATGGAGCGCCTCAATATGGGACGCACCCCTATTCGTGAGGCGATGCGCACTTTGGCGCACGAGCATCTCATCGATGTATACCCACGCCGAGGCGCATTTGTCGCTGGTATCGATACTCGGGACTTGCGAGCGCTCTCTGAGATTCGTGCTCTCCTTGAACCTGAAGCAGCTCGCTATGCCGCCGAGCGTTCCACCGAGAGCGATCGCGCCGAAACGAATGCACTCCTCGCCGAACTCACTCATCTCAGCGGTAAGCCCAACCACCGCGATCTGATTCAACTTGATCAACGAATTCACCATCACATCTATGCAAGCGCACATAACGATTTCCTGGCACAAATGTGCGAACGCCAATACATGCACGCACTTCGCATTTGGTTCCTTGCGCTCGATCGCGTAGAGAATCTCGCAGAAGCAGTTCTTGAGCACTTTGCACTACTCGAAGCAATTCGAGATGGCGATGCGAATCGCGCAGCAAAAGAAATGTCAACGCATATCAACGGTTTTGAAGCATCACTTCGGAAAGTTATCTAACAGAGGGAAGGCCACACATGTCTGCACAATCAATACTGCCAAGTAAGGCAAAAGCCGTCGTCATCGGTGGCGGAATTGTCGGCAACAGCATCGTTTACCACTTAGCGCGTCTTGGCTGGCGCGATCTTGTGCAGATTGATAAGGGACCCTTCCCCAACCCAGGTGGTTCTACTGGGCACGCGTCAAACTTCATCTTTCCGACTGATCACTCTAAAGAGATGACTCACATCACCTTAGAAAGCATGAAGCAATATAAGGAGCTTGGCGTCTTTACTGAGTGCGGTGGCTTCGAAGTGGCGCGTACTCCTGAGCGCATGCAAGAGCTTCATCGTCGTATGTCATCTGCAAAGTCATGGGGCGTTAACGACTCGCGCATCGTGACTCCCGCCGAAGTAAAGGAACTTGTTCCTTACATCGACGAGACGGTGATCCTCGGTGCCTTTTACACGCCTTCAGTCGGTGTCGTTGATTCGGTTCGCGGTGGCACCATCATGCGCGAGCGAGCACAAGAAATGGGTGCACTGCAATCATTCGGAAATACCGAAGTATTGAGTATGAATGTCGTCAACGGTCGCATCAAGAGCGTTGTCACCGACAAGGGTGAGATCGAGGCTGAATTTGTAGTTATCGCCACTGGTTGCTGGAGCCCCAAGCTCGCCGCCATGGCAGGTGCTTCTATCCCACTCACACCTGCAGTACACCAAATGAAAGATATTGGGCCTGTTCCGCGATTCAAGGATGCCAAGGGCGATATCGAGCACCCCATCGTGCGCGACATGGATACGAACATGTATGAGCGTCAACACGGTTCAGGTCTCGAAGTGGGCTCTTACGCGCACCGGGCGATTCTTTACACACCTGATGATTTGCCTTCGAATGCACAAGCAGCACTCTCGCCCACAGAGTTCCCATTCACTCAAGAGGATTTCGACTTGCAAGATGAACAGGCACTCGAATTGATGCCGGAGATCGTGGGAGATGAAACAGTGGGCGAGAAGTACGCCATCAATGGAATTCTCTCACTCACGCCAGATGGCATGCCCATCCTCGGAGAGACTCCAGAGGTCAAGGGATTATGGAGCGCTGCAGCGGTATGGGTGAAGGAAGGCCCAGGAGTGGGTAAAGCTGTCGCCGAGTGGATGGTGCTCGGTGAATCCGAAATTGATTTGCACTCCTCCGACATTGCTCGTTTCCACGAACATCAAAAAGCGACCTTCCATATCAAAGAGCGCACTGCAGAAGGTTTCAACAAGACCTATGGCATCGTCCACCCCGGTGAGCAATGGTCCAGTAACCGCGATGTTCGGCTATCTCCTTACTACGAACGCGAAAAAGCGCTCGGTGCCGTCTTCTTCGAGACTGTCGGTTGGGAACGTCCCTTCTGGTACGAATCCAACAAAGATCTTGTCGCAAAGTTCGGTGATGCTGTGATGCCACGCACCGCAGAATGGGATTCTCGTTGGTGGTCACCGATCATTAATGCTGAACACCTTCAAATGCGTGAGACAGCAGCCCTCGTAGACCTCACTGCGTTCGCAATTTTTGACATCACCGGTCCATCCGCTCTCGACGTCGTGCAACGCGCAGCCGTGCGCCAAATGGATGTAGCCATTGGCAAAGTTATTTACACTCCAATCCTTTCGGAGAGCGGCGGATTCAAATCTGACCTCACCATCATGCGTCTAGGACACGATCAATTCCGGGTCGTGACAGGTGGTGCACACGGTATGGCAGATAAGAAATGGTTCAGTGATCTGCTTCCGGCAGATGGCAGTGCGCAAATCAATGACCTCACTACCGCGTACACCACTCTCGGTATCTGGGGTCCTCACGCACGCAAGATTCTGAGCGCGATCACCAACGATGATCTTTCACACGAGGGCTTCCCCTTTGGAACCTGCCGCATCATCGAAATGGGACCTTTACGCGTGCTCGCATCACGGATCTCTTATGTAGGAGATCTCGGCTGGGAGCTCTATGTCCAAATGGAACAAGGCGCAAAGCTGTGGGATCTCGTGATGGATGCCGGAAAGCCACACGGCCTCATTCCTGCGGGAATCGGCGTCTACGGCACCACTGGTCGCCTCGAGAAGAGTTACCGCGCCTATGGTGCAGAGCTAGAGACCGAGTACAACGTCGTTGAAGCGGGCATGCAGACGGCGAAACTCAAGGCGCAAGAGTTCGTTGGTAAAGCAGCACACCTCAAGCATCGTGAAGAAGAGCCAGCTGCAATTCTCTGTTCGCTTACAGTGGATGATCACACCAGTAAGAGCGGCGAGAAGCGCTACATGCTTGGTCGCGAGCCCATTCTCACTCCCGATGGTGGCATTATCACCGACTCACACGGTCGTCGTTCATATGTCACAAGTGCGGGCAGCGCGCCATCACTTGGCAAGCATGTGCTTATGACTTATTTGCCACCTCAGCACGCCAAGATCGGAGAGAAGCTCGTCGTGGAGTATCTCGGTGAGCATTACCCCGTCACCGTGGCAAGCATCTCCTCTACGCCACTCTTCGATTCCAAGAATGAACGGATCATGTCCTAATGGAAGTACTTGTCTGTATTAAACGTGTGATTCTCGCGGGCAATACTTTCGTCCTCAACGATGATCACACCGATATCGATACGCGCCACCTCGGTTACACACTGAGCCCGCACGAGGAATCGGCAGTAGAAGCCGCTGTGCGACTCAATGAGGAGTTCGGTGGCACCACCACACTTCTCACTTTGGGACATGTGGATTCGGAAGAACAGATTCGCAGTCAAATGGCAATTGGCCCCGATCGCGCCATTCTCTTAGAGACCGACGGCAGTGAATGGGATCCACAAGCGACAGCAAATGCCATCATCGAAGCGATCAAAAAAGAAGAGACGAAGTTTGATGTCATCATCTTCGGTTCAGAATCTGCAGATACCGCGGGATACCAAACAGGCATTCGGGTAGCGCACGCTCTCTCGCTACCCATCGTTACTAACGTGAAGGGCCTCAAGGTAGAGAACGGCGTCGCACGGTGCGAGCGCGCCGTCGGAACGATGCGCGAGATCTACGAAGTTCCACTTCCGGCCGTGCTCACAGTACGAGATGGCATTGCAATTCCTCGCTACCCATCTGTTCCTGGCCGCATCAAAGCTCGTAAGAAGCCGATGGATGTCTTCCCCGTTGAGAAACCAGCGGCCAAGATTGAAAAAGTTAAATTGGAATTGCCTCCAGTAAAGGCCAAGGGAGCCACCATGCTCTCGGCAGATGCTGACGGTGCCCACAAGCTCGTGGAGATCTTCCGCGAAATCGGAGTGCTCTCATGATCCTGGTATTCGTAGATCATGATCGCGGCGTCATCGAAGACATCTCACTCCAAGGAATCACCTTTGCGCGTTCACTTGATGCAACCGTTGAGGCGGTTGTCGTCGGTGGCGAGGCAAATGCAGCGCTCCTTGGCGAGTACGGCGTTACTAAGATTCACCACGCAACTCACGCATCCTTGGTCGATTACACGCCACAAGCTGCCGGGCGCGCACTCGCAGAGGTAGTCAAGAGAACTTCTCCGAGCGCGCTCATTTCCGGCGGAACGCCACGGGGAAATGAAGTTTTGGCACATGCCGGCGCCATGCTCGATCTTCCCGTTGTCGCGGATTGTTCAGAGATTGATCTTGGCACCAGCACCGTGAAGCGAATGCGGTGGGGCGGAAACCTGATTGAGCACGCGAAGGTGCACACCTCCATGATGATCGCTTCGATCTTTCCACATCAGATCGCGGCATTACCTGCACCAGCGAGCGCAGAGGTTGCATCGTTTGAACCTGAACTCACCGCACAAGATACGTTAGTAAAAATCATAGATCGTACTGGTGAGGCTGCCGGTGGAGTCACGCTCGCCGAAGCGAAAGTTATCGTCTCTGGTGGCCGCGGAGTTGGCGAAGATTTCACTCTCATTGAAACTCTTGCCGGTTTGCTCGGTGGAGCTGTGGGTTGTTCTCGTGTAGTCACCGCTGCAGGTTGGCGGCCACACGCAGAACAAGTAGGACAGACCGGAACCAAAGTCGCACCAGATCTCTACATCGCCTGTGGCATCAGTGGTGCCACGCAACACATCGCAGGATGTAAAAACAGTAAGACACTCATCGCCATTAATACCGATGGTGATGCGCCGATCATGTCGTACGCCGATTACGCGATCGTGGGCGACTTGCATCAAATCCTTCCCGCAATCATTGCGGCTACTCAAGCCGCGAAAGGCTAACCATGTCTGACATCGAAATTGCCCAGGCCGCGACGATGCTCCCGATCAACCAGATCGGCGAGAAGCTCGGAATTCCAGCATCAGCGCTAGAGCCATACGGTCACTACAAAGCGAAGATCTCCCTCGACTACCTCGCGAAGTTACCGGAGCGTCCAAATGCAAAACTCATTCTGGTAACCGCCATTAGCCCGACTCCGGCCGGCGAAGGCAAGACCACTACGACTGTCGGCCTAGGCGACGGGCTCACCAAGATTGGTAAGAACGCCCTTGTCTGCCTCCGTGAGCCTTCACTGGGACCGGTCTTCGGAATGAAGGGTGGCGCCGCCGGTGGAGGTCATGCACAGATCGTGCCGATGGAAGATATCAACCTGCACTTCACGGGCGACTTCAATGCGATAGCGCTGGCAAATAACCTTCTTGCAGCGCTACTTGATAACCACATCCATCATGGAAATGCTCTTGGCATTGATGTCCGCCGCATCACTTGGAAGCGCGTTGTAGATATGAATGATCGTGCTCTTCGCGACATCGTGGTCTCTCTCGGTGGACCAGGCAACGGTTATCCCCGCGAAGATGGTTTCGACATTGTGGTGGCTTCAGAAGTGATGGCGATTTTCTGCCTCGCTACTTCACTCGAAGATCTCAAGCGTCGCCTCGGAAATATTGTGGTGGCCTACACTCGCGATCAGAAGCCTGTTCTTGCCCGCGATCTCAATGCCGATGGCGCTATGACCGTACTTCTTAAAGACGCATTCGCACCGAACCTCGTACAAACGCTCGAGAACACTCCCGCGATTGTGCATGGCGGGCCATTCGCAAACATCGCTCACGGCTGTAACTCCGTAATTGCCAGCACTTCATCATTGAAGCTCGCAGATTACGTCGTAACTGAGGCAGGTTTCGGTGCAGATCTAGGCGCGGAAAAGTTTGTTGATATCAAGTGCCGCAAGTCTGGCCTTCGTCCATCAGCATCTGTAATTGTGGCGACCATTCGCGCGCTCAAATTCCATGGCGGAGTTGCTAAAGATGATCTCACTAAAGAGAATCTCACCGCACTCGAGGCCGGGCTAGTAAATCTTGAAAAGCACATCCGCAATGTGCGAGATGTTTACGGCATTCGTACGATCGTCTCTATCAACCACTTCACGAGTGATACCGCTGCTGAAGTAGAATTACTCACAAGTCGCATCACCGCACTCGGCGCCAAGATCGTGCTCGCAACTCATTGGGCTCATGGAGGCAATGGAGCAACCGAGCTAGCACACGCGGTTGTAGAAGCGTGTGAAAATCCCACACCTCTCACATTCGTCTATCCAGACGAGATGAAACTAGAAGAGAAGATCAACGCGGTTGCTACCCGCGTATACGGCGCAGCCGGCGTGAATTTCGATGGCAAAGCAAAGAAGCGTCTCGACGAGCTCGAAGCCACTGGCTACGGACACTTCCCCGTCTGTATCGCCAAGACGCAATACTCCTTCTCTACTGACGCCAACCTGAAGGGCGCGCCCACTGGCCATACTCTCGATGTCCGCGAGATTCGACTCTCGGCGGGCGCGGAGTTCGTGGTGGTGGTCTGTGGAGAGATCATGACCATGCCCGGCCTACCCAAGGTGCCTTCCAGCGAGAAGATCGACTTGGTAGACGGCAAAGTTGTCGGACTCTTCTAAGGCGTGGGACTCTACTAA
>RGER01000084.1 GCA_009917815.1 Actinomycetota bacterium | reverse complement strand
GTTGCACTTGCGAGGTGGTCAGCAGAATCAAAATCGTGCGGGATTACAAAAGTAGCTGGAGCGCTGACGAGAGTCACCCCTCCTTGAAATCTAGAGAGGACGAAGGTACGAATATCTCCACGGCCCTTATCGAAACCGACTACGTACCACCTTTGCGAACGGAAGTGCATCGCATACGGCTGCATAAGGCGTTTATCAATATGTCCATCGCGACGTCGGTAATCAAACGAAATCTCTTGGCGAGCGATGATGGCCTCAGCAACCTCGCGCCACAAGGGTGGATACGTCAAGTCAACTCGATTATCGATGACATCGAGTAAAGGGACTCCCGCCCCACGCAATTTCATGATGGTCGTGACGGAGATTCCAGAAAAACCCGAGTCTCGCCATGCCTGCGCCGCAATTGCGAGGAGCGCGGACTCTTCGTGCGTGAATGGCAGTTCGGGGAGGGCATATTCGTCGGGGAAGATGCGATACCCACTATCCATCCCTGCTTCAATCTCTATCACCGAGATAGGAACGCCAATCTGACGCAAGTCATCTTTATCCCTTTCAAACATTCGGTCGGATGACTCCGCGCTCCCGTCGTACCCTTCTACCAGTGCAAATATCTCGCTTTTGCGCAATGGCCGTTTGGCCGCCAAAAGCGCCATTGTGAGGTTGACGAGTCGCTCGCTCTTTTCGACACTCACAAAATCAACTTACCCCAGGTGCGCGGCGCGGAGTAGCGCGAACTTTGATGGGTAGTATCTCCGTATGCGTCGATCTCAGCTCATCACCCCTGCCCTCCTCCTCACTGCGCTGGCGTTCCTCAGTGCATGCACCTCCCAGCCGGAGAGTCTGGCAACTTCATCATCCAGCAATGCGGCCACCTTTCCGGCCGTCTCAGGTGCCGCCGGGGCGGAGCCAGTGATCGCCCCACCGACGGGCACCCCACCGAGTGAACTCCTGACCCGTGATCTCATCGTCGGTTCCGGCCCCGCCGCCAGAGCCGAATCCACGGTCACGGTCAACTATGTGGGTCTCTCTTGGTCGGACGGTGCGATCTTCGATAGTTCCTGGAAGCGCGGCACCCCCGCAGAGTTCTCCCTTACGCAGGTGATTTCGGGTTGGGCGCAGGGACTCACTGGAGCACAGGTGGGCACTCGTCGCGAGATCATCATCCCGCCTGCTCTAGGTTACGGTGAAGCGGGGCAAGGGGCTATCAAGCCCAATGAAACCTTGGTCTTCGTCGTCGACATATTGGGAGTGAAGTAATGCTAGATAAGCCAGAGATTGAATTCCCCGATTTTCCCGCTCCCGCTGATTTGGTGATTGAGGATCTCGTCATCGGTGAGGGCGACGAGGCGGTACCAGGTGGACGCGTGCGCGTGCATTACATGGGTGTCGCATACTCCACCGGAGAAGAATTTGATTCTTCGTGGTCACGCAACGAACCGATCACTTTCGGTCTCCACCAGGTGATTGCAGGATGGCAAATGGGCATCCCCGGCATGAAGGTAGGTGGGCGACGAAAACTGATCATTCCGCCTCATCTTGGTTATGGAGATCGTGGTGCTGGAGCAGCGATCAAGCCGGGCGAAACACTTATTTTCATCGTTGACTTACTCGGTTAATCACATACTTGAGATGAGTCGTTCGACACGCTCATCGACTGCAAGGAACGGATCTTTACAGAGGACCGTTCGCTGCGCTTGATCGTTGAGTTTGAGATGGACCCAATCAACGGTGAAATCTCGCTTCTTGGCTTGAGCGGCCGATATGAAATCTCCACGAAGCTTTGCACGAGTTGATTGTGGCGGTTCTGTTTTGGCCGCGTCGATCTCTTCATCATTAAGTATGCGCCGCGCAAGACCCTTCTTCTCCAGAAGATAGAAGAGCCCGCGTGTGCGATTAATATCATGATAAGCCAGATCTAATTGAGCAAGTCTCGGTGAATTCCAGTCAAGCGAATCACGCTCCATATACCGCTCCATAAGTCGCTTCTTAATGACCCAATCAATCTCCGTTTCAATATCTTGTAATTGCCCACTTCGGATAGACGTGATTGCTCTCCCCCAAAGTTCCATTACTAAAGTGGTGTTGGAATCAACAATTCCTTCACGTTCAACGAATACTAGAGCCTTAGAAAAATACTCCTCCTGTATGTCTAACGCCGATACCTCGCGTCCATTAGCGAGCGTTACTAAGTGTGTTCCGGATGTGTCGGCGCTAATATCCCGGATGGCTCGGATGGAGTTCTCCAAGGTCATATCTCTGAATGCAATACCACTCTCGATCATGCGTAGAACCAGTTCGGCGGCGCCAACCTTCAGAAGGTTCGTGGTTTCGGACATATTGGAATCACCGACAATTACGTGCAGCCGCCGATACATTTCGGCGTCTGCATGTGGTTCGTCGCGGGTATTAATAATGGGACGTGAGCGCGTAGTCGCGGACGAAAGTCCCTCCCAAATATGTTCAGCCCGTTGACTCACTGAAAAAGTGCTACCTCGGGGACTCGGTAACACTTTGCCTGCGCCCGAGATAATTTGACGGCTAATGAGAAATGGTATGAATACGTCTGCCACTGCCGAGAACTCTCCTGCACGGCCGATCAAGTAATTCTCGTGGCATCCGTAACTGTTGCCAGCTGAATCGGTGTTGTTTTTGAAGAGATATATCTGGCCATCGATGCCTTCGTCTTCAATGCGCTGCTGAGCCTCAACTGCAAGATCCTCCAAGATGCGCTCTCCAGCGCGATCGTGAATTACCAGCTCCCGAATATCGTCGCACTCAGGTGTTGCGTACTCCGGATGACTGCCAACGTCTAGGTAGAGACGAGCGCCGTTGGTAAGGAAAACATTGGAAGATCTCCCCCAAGAAACAACTTTGCGAAAGAGATGCCTTGCTACCTCGTCCGGACTCAGTTTGCGATCGCCAACAATTCTGCAGGTAACTCCGTACTCGTTCTCCAAGCCAAAGATGCGTCGCTTCATGCTTAATTGGCAAGGAGCGAGTCAAGAATTGCATTCGACAGACGATTGAATTTACGGCGGGAGGGTCTCGATCTGTCGAGAAGGGCCACTTCTAACATCTCCCCCGTGATCGTGCGCTCTCCACTTTCGAGGGCTTTCACTGCGAGTGATAATCCCTCTTTAGTCGTGAGCGCTGGGCGCCAACCTTCGGTCAATCTCGCAGATATGGCATCAGCCGATCCGCCCATCGCTGCAAAGCCATGCTCATCTGCAACAGATCCGTCGTATGTCAAGCGATAAATTTGATCGGCTGCGCTTACCTCTCCCACTTCAGCAACGATAATTTCAACCTCGTATGGTTTCTGTTCCGTGGTAAAGACGCTCCCTAAGGTTTGGGCGTATGCGTTGGCGAGCGCCCGACCCGCCACATCTCGCCGGTCATAGGCATAGCCTCGCAGGTCTGCCAGCCTAACCCCCGCGACCCGCAGCAATTCGAATTCGTTGTACTTGCCTACGGCAGCAAAACCAATGCGATCGTAGATTTCGCTCACCTTGTGTAGGGCGCGTGAAGGATTCTCGGCCACAAAGAGAATCCCGCTATCGATCTGGAGAACTATGACAGATCTTCCGCGTGCAATTCCCTTCCGAGCGTAGTCAGCCCGGTCTTTCATTACTTGCTCGGGCCCTACGTAATATGGAGTGGTCATATCAAACTGGCCTTCGGTCCGTCGGGGTTGAGGATGCGCGATTCGACCAGTTGTCGAGAGAGACGCTCTACTTCCTCATCGCTGACCTTCGAGGCCCCATCTGCATTCACCGTGATGATGAGTGGATAGATATTTCGGGCAAGGTCGGGTCCACCTGTAGCGCTGTCATCCTCTGCAGCGTCGTACAAGGCGGCAAGCGATGCCAAGATTGATTCTTCTCGTGAAAATGTCCCTTGATAAATCTTCTTCAAGGCGCCCCGAGCGAATATTGAACCGGATCCCACGGCGTGGAAAGAAGACTCTTCGTATCGGCCGCCAGTAACGTCGTACGAGAAGATTCTTCCCGCGTTCGATTCTGTATCAAATCCTGCGAAGAGTGGTACTACCGCTAGACCTTGCATAGCGAGCGGGAGGTTACCGCGGATAAGGGAAGCGAGGCGATTGGCTTTACCATCAAGACTGAGAGGCGAGCCTTCAATTTTCTCGTAATGCTCAAGTTCCACTTGAAACAATTTGACCAACTCGACGGCCAGACCAGCGGTGCCCGCAATTCCCACCACGGAATAATCGTCAGCGACAAAAACCTTTTCGATATCGCGAGAGGCAATCAGATGCCCCATGGTTGCCCGGCGATCACCTGCCATGAGGACTCCCCCTTGGTAGGAGAGTGCAACAATTGTGGTGCCATGTGGAGCTTCGACGGAATGAGGGCGAGGTAGCAGGTCCGGCGAGATTTTGTGCACGAAATCCGCGAAGGAAGTCCCTCCAGATTCGAAGAACCGCGAATCGAGACCGTTCACTACTCTCCACCCTTTTGGACAAATGCAGCTACAAACGCGGCAGCATTATGTTCTAACGTGGCGTCAATTTCATCGAGAATACTGTCGATCTCGGCCAGCGATGCAGAGGCTTGCACGTTCGGCGCGACCTCTTCGACCTCGTACTCTGCGCGCGCCCTCGAACTTTCGCGCCTTGGTTCTTGAACTGCCATGACTACATCCTATGGGAAATTCTGAGGCGCTCGAGTAAATCACGGGGCGTGAGGCTCTTCTCGAAGATCTCCCCCACTTCGTCCCTATTCGAGCGGTAGGGGTCCGAAAGCGAGACTCGTAGGAGAGGAGCATCTACCTCCTCCTCGAGTAGCAAGGAGTCCCAGGAGGCGGCCACCACATTCTCGGGATAGCGCTCTACTAATCGACCACGAAGATAGGCGCGGGTGTCATTGGGTGGATTACTGACTGCATCGAGATACTCGGATTCGGGGATCAGAACCTCGTGTACTCCGCGAGCCTCGAGCTTGTAGAAGATGCCCTTCTCTCGACGAATATCACTCCACTGCAGATCGATCAGGGCAAGGCGTGGGTGACCCCAATCGATCTGGTCGCGTTCGCGATAAGAGTTGAGCACATCAAGTTTTGCACGCCACTCAACCGTACGATTCAGCGTGGGATCATCTCGATACAAACCATCCAAAGTCCGTCCCCATCTCACAAGTACATCTGCAGTCGAATCGTCGACTTGCTCTGACCTCTCCACCAACTTCCGCGATTCCTCGAGAAAGTACTCCTGCACATTAAGGGCGGTCATCCGTCGCCCATCCTGCATTTCATAAAGGTGAGAGAGTGTGAGGTCATGACTTATTTCGCGTGTAGCAGCCACCGAATGTCTAAATTGAGGGATATTTGTAAGAGCTCCGGATTCGATGAGTGATAGTACGAGACTCGTGCTGCCGACTTTGAGGTACGTTGAGGGCTGCGAGAGATTGGCGTCACCAATAATCACATGTAATCGACGAAAACGAGCAGCATCTGAATGCGGCTCATCTCTTGTATTGATGATCGGGCGCCTAAGAGTGGTTTCGAGCCCGACCTCGGCCTCAAAAAAATCTGCTCGCTGGCTTATCTGAAAACCTGCCATCGTTCCTGATTGCCCGATTCCTACTCTTCCAGCACTCACCATAATCTGCCTAGTAATAAAGAAAGGTGTTAACGCCGCCACTAAATGGCCAAAAGGTACACCTCGAGAGACTATGTAGTTCTCGTGAGTTCCGTAAGATGCACCCTTATTGTCGGTGTTGTTCTTGTAGATGTTGATCGCGAGTGGATTAAACTGTTCAACGGCTGCTCGAATACTTCGACGCATAATCTCGTCCCCCGCAAGATCCCACTTGACAACATCTCGTGGGTTAGTGCATTCCGGTCCCGAATACTCTGGGTGGGCATGATCCACGTAATAACGTGCGCCATTGCCTAAAACGACATTGGCAAACCCCATATCTATATCGGTGAGTTGACTGGGGTCTGCCTCCTCTCTATCAAGGTTGTAACCTCGAGCATCGCGTAGAGGCGATTCGTCTTCATAATCCCAGCGAGTTCGGCGTCTACTCGCCGCCGTAGTGTTCGCATATGCGTTGACGATTTGGCTTGAGAGCAGCATCGGGTTTTCGTGAGATGAGCCTGGCTGAGCAATTCCATACTCCGTCTCGATTCCCATGATGCGGTGAACTGCACCGGGCAAGCCGTTGTGGCTCATTTACAGGTATTGGCCGGTATTGGAGAGCGCATCTATGGCCCTTCCTGGTCCTGTTCCCGACTTTCCAGTGATGAGAGTGCGAATGTAGACGATTCGTTCACCCTTCTTGCCAGAAATGCGCGCCCAGTCATCTGGGTTCGTAGTGTTTGGCAGGTCCTCGTTCTCCTTAAACTCGTCGACACACGCAGCCAATAAATGACTCACTCGTATTCCATACGATCCATGGTCGAGTTGATCCTTAATTGCCATCTTCTTTGCGCGTCCGACAATATTTTCAATCATTGCGCCAGAATTGAAGTCCTTGAAATAGAGCACTTCCTTGTCACCATTTGCATAGGTGACTTCTAGGAAACGATTCTCGTCATCTTCAGAGTACATGCGCCCAACTGTTGACTGGATCATGGCATTGACGGTTTTGGCGCGATCCATTCCGTTCTCGGACAGATCGTCTGCGTTCAAAGGAATCTCGGTAGTGATGTATTTTCCGAAAATTTCCGTGGCGCCTTGCGCGTCAGGCCGTTCAATCTTAATCTTCACGTCGAGTCTGCCAGGTCGCAGAATCGCTGGGTCGATCATGTCTTCGCGATTGCTCGCTCCTATGACAATGACATTCTGCAAACTTTCGACGCCATCGATTTCAGCGAGCAGTTGGGGAACAATAGTGTTCTCAACA
>RGER01000083.1 GCA_009917815.1 Actinomycetota bacterium | reverse complement strand
TTCTTGGTTGCCCAGAAAATCTCGGCGATCTCATCGATCTTTGCGATGAGCTTGTCGGCTACAGCAACATCCATAGTGCCCTTGGTGCCTGCAGCGCCGGCCAATTTGGTGGCTTCGTTGAAGAGCACGTGCAAGTTTGGATGAGCCTCAAAGTGATTAGGCTTGAAGTAATCGGTCCAGAGTACCCAAAGGTGCTCTTTCACCATGTTTGAGCGATCTTCTTTGATGGCAACTGCGCGTTGCTTGAAGACGGCATCGTCGGATGCGTGGAACTTCTCAATGCAAGCCTTTACCGATTGCGCTTCAATTTTTGCCTGAGCTGGGTCGTAGACCCCGCATGGCAAATCGCAGTGCGCGTAGACGGTGATGGCTGGAGCGGTGAGTTGGCGGAACAAGGCACTCTCCCTTGGTAGTGGTACGTGTATGAAAATGGTACTTGTAAGTGTGAGACTACCTTCCATGAGCAGAGCCGTCTCGTCCAACGATCACCTCCGGGGCCCGCGAAAAGGTCTGGGGCGGGTGGTGGTCGCCGGTTCCTCTATGGAGCCCACCCTCTTTGACGGAGACCGGCTGCTGGTTCGCTGGGGAGGGGCTCCCCGACCTGGTCAAGTCGTGGTGGTCGAATGGATGGGTCGCCCCGGCATTCTCTTGGTGAAGCGGGTGATTCGCCGCGAGGGCGCGGGTTGGTGGATCGAAGGGGATGGCGAGAGTCGTGGGAACGATTCCCGTGCCTTTGGACCCATCTCGCCGGGTGAGGTGCTGGGGACGGTGCTCTTTCGATATCAACGCAGCAAGCGCTCGAGAACGTAGGATCACCACATGTACTTCACTGATCGCGGAATCGAAGAACTCGTTAAACGTCGTGGCGAAGAAGAAGTCTCCCTTGAGTGGGTGGCTCTACGCCTCCAAGAATTTACCGATCAATATCCAGAGCACGAAAGCGCGGTTGATCGCTTTGCCACTTGGCTTGCACGACTCGACGATGAGGATGACGAATGAGAGCAATCTATGCTGCCCGCGCTTCGATGGAAGATCCAATATCAGCTCTTGAAATAGGCGAATTAGCGGAACCTGCAATACCTGAAGGTTGGGTGCGAGTGCGCATCAAGAGTGCGAGTTTAAATCACCATGATCTTTGGTCGCTTAAAGGTGTGGGATTGCCGAGTGATCGTCTGCCTATGATCCTTGGCTGTGACGGCGCGGGGGTAACGGAGGATGGAAAGGAAGTTCTGCTCCACTCCGTCATTAGCGATCCGAACTGGACTGGTAGCGAAACGCTTGATCCAAAACGCTCTCTACTTTCAGAGAAGTTTCCAGGAACGCTCTCTGAGTATGTGCACGTGCCGGCGGGAAATCTGCTACCGAAACCTGGGTATCTCTCGTGGGACGAAGCGGGTTCACTTTCTACCGCTTGGCTTACTGCATTCAGCATGTTGAAGAAGGCAGCTCTGCTTCCAGGAGAGAAAGTATTGATTCAGGGTGCGGGCGGCGGGTTATCGACTGCACTCATTCTGCTTGCGAAAGCCCAAGATCTCGTGGTCTGGGTAACTTCTCGTAGCGCAGAGAAGAGAGCGCGGGCAACCTCACTCGGTGCTGACTCGGTCTTTGAAAGCGGGGAACGCTTGCCAGATCGTGTTGATGCTGTCATGGAGAGTGTGGGTCAAGCGACGTGGCAACATAGCGTTCGCGCGCTCCGACCTGGTGGAACCATCGTGATTTCGGGAGCTACGAGCGGTGATGCGCCGCCGGCAGAGTTGACGCGTATCTTCTTCCTCCAATTGCGTGTGCTCGGTTCTACGATGGGCTCAATTGCCGAGTTTCGCGAAATGCTTGAGCTGATGGAATCAAAGAAGATTGCACCGGTTATTGACTCTACTTATGACTTTGTCGATGCTCGCAAAGCGTTTGCTCGCATGAATGATGGTGAACTCTTCGGCAAAGTGGTGCTTCGGTTTAGTTGATCATCATTGTGCAAGTGCGCTTTGTAGCGAAGTGATCCAACCATCGGTGGTGTAGGTCGCTCCGCCTACGCCTTGTATCGCTGCAGATTGTGCCGCCAACGTTTGTTGCACGAGATAAGGTACGGCTTGCTTATTTATCCACGAGGAGCGTCCACCTTGCGGAGTTTGCAACGCCTTGATAGCCGTGATCTTCTTGCCGTTGAGAGTAATTTGCACTTGCACCGGACCGAATTGAGTTTGGACAACCGAACCTTTTACGGTTCGCGTGACCACTTTCTTTGCAGTAGCTGAGGTCGCAGCTGAGGTCGCAGCTGTTGCGGTTTTACTCGCACTGCTACTCACGGTGGTAGCACTCTGGGTCAGCGCGGGTGTTTTGGCCTGTGTCGCGGGTGCGTAGGAGAGCACACCTACGGTGCCGGCGATAGTTCCGGTGAGAATGAGGAGTGGTTTTTTATTCATGCCGTGAGGTTTGCAGGTGAAGATGAGTGAGCGGGGTGTGACTCCTGGGAGCGGTTGTGAGTTACTTTCTGATGCGGGCAGCTGCTGGTGGAATCTCGCGCTGCGCTCGCAAGTAGCCACTCTCTGGAGCATCGGGAGCCAATTTCTTGGCGTCCAGTGGAATTGTGGGGTCGCAGTTCACGAATACGTAGTCATCGGCTCCTAACCGAGTCACGCATTCGATAAGTAGTGGACGAAGGTGATCGTGCTTCGTGGTGTCACCGAAACTGAAGATGCCACCGCTGGCCACTATAAAAGTGATGGGAATACCTCTTAAGGCAGGAATTTCTCTGTAGTAAGTCTTCGAATTAATAATGCGATCAAACCATGCTTTAAGTGAGCTTGGTGGACCCCAGTTATTCATCGGTGTTGATATCACGATGGCGCTGGCATTGAGAACTTCTTCGGAAAGTTCATTACCTAACGCGAACGCAGCGCTCTGTTCAGGAGTCTGGTCGGCAACCCGCGTTTGTCCGGCGACCATTTCAGCAAGCGAAAGATGGGGGATTGGGAAAGTGTGACGGTCCCGCACTTCGACACCTGGGTGTACCGCTAAGAATTGCTCGGTGAATTCATCTCGAAGCTTGAGTGACCACGACTTCTCGCCTCGCAAAGAGACCGAAACGCGGAGCAGGTAACTCATGAGGCGAAGGCGGCCTGGACCAATGCAACCTGTTCGTCGTCGTGATGGTGATGATTGCCAGTGGCCGGGCTCGCAGAAGCGGATCGCGAAATAAGCGTGATCACCTTGCCGATGCGTGAGGGCAGGTTGAGCCCGTAGAACGGCCAGGCTCCTTGGTTTGCTGGCTCGTCTTGCACCCAGCGAACTTCAGCGTTGGGGTGCGCCGCAAGCGCTGCTTGGATTTCTGCTTCAGGCATGGGGTACAGCTGCTCAATGCGCACGATGGCGGTTGAGGTGTCGTTTCGCTTGGTCCGTTCGGCGATGAGGTCGTAATAGACCTTGCCGCTACAAAGGATGACGCGCGCCGCATGAGAAATCGACGAGTCGGCAATCACCGGTTGGAAATGTCCAGTAGTGAATTCCGAAAGCGCTGAAGATGCAGCCTTGAGACGGAGCATCGATTTCGGCGTGAAGACCACCATGGGGCGCTTGGCTGGATTCATTGCGTGCCAGCGGAGTAGGTGGAAGTAAGACGAGGGTGAAGAAGGTTGGGCGATCGTCATGTTCTCTTCAGCACAGAGGGCTAAGAAACGCTCAATACGGGCGGATGAGTGATCTGGTCCCTGCCCTTCATAACCATGAGGCAAGAGCATGACGAGTGAAGATCGCTGTCCCCATTTTTGGAACGAGGAAGAGACGAATTCATCGATAATTGTTTGGGCACCATCGGCAAAGTCACCGAACTGTGCTTCCCACAGAACGAGAGCATCGCTCTGCTCAACGCTATAGCCATATTCAAAACCGAGGGCAGCATATTCACTGAGCAGAGAGTCGTAGACGAAGAACTTACTTTGCTTCTCCATGCCAGCTAGCGGAGTCCACTCGTTACCATTGTGCTTGTCGATCACAACACAGTGGCGTTGACCGAAGGTGCCTCTTCTTGAATCTTGGCCAGCTAGACGAATGTTGCGCCCGGAGTCGAGAAGGGATCCGAAGGCAAGTGCCTCACCTACAGCCCAATCGATCGTGCCGTCATCAAGGGAGGTAAGACGGCGTTGAATTTGCGGAAGCAACTTCGGGTGGACATTAAAACCTTCAGGAACCGAAACGAGTGCCCGACCAATCTCGCGGGCAAGTTGCTCTGAGATAGAAGTTTGAATTTGCGAAGGGTGTGGAACTACTGGCTCGGGAGGTAATTCCTTCTCTGGAGCGTGATCCTCATGCGGGTCAGCAAAGACCGTTTCGAGCAATTGTTGGTAATCACGTAGCGCGCTCTCGGCCTCCTCGAGAGTGATGTCGCCACGGCCAACGAGCGCCTCGGCGTAAAGCTTTCGCGTGCTTCGCTTTGCGTCGATGATTGCGTACATCAGTGGTTGGGTGAAGCTTGGTTCATCTGCTTCGTTGTGGCCGCGACGTCGGTAGCAGACCATGTCGATCACCACGTCTTTACGGAACTTTTGGCGATACTCAAAGGCGAGGTGAGCTACGCGGACGCAAGCCTCTGGATCATCACCATTCACGTGGAAGATTGGTGCTTGCACCATCCGTGCAACATCGGTGCAGTAAACCGACGATCGTGACGAGGCAGGTGCGGTAGTGAAGCCCACTTGATTATTGATGATGACGTGGATGGTTCCGCCAGTTCGGTAACCACGAAGTTGAGAAAGATTGAGGGTCTCCGCCACCACGCCTTGGCCAGCGAATGCGGCGTCACCGTGCACCAGAATGGGAAGTACGGTGAAACCGTCTTCTCCCTTATTGAGGCGATCTTGCTTGGCTCGCACGACGCCTTCGACTACTGGGTTAACTGCCTCGAGGTGTGATGGGTTAGCTGCGAGATATACCCCTGTTGTCTCGCCCGCATCTGAGGTAAAAGTGCCGCGTGTGCCTAAGTGGTACTTCACATCTCCGGAACCTTGGACTGAGACGGGATCGTAATTGCCTTCGAACTCGCGGAAAATTTGTCCATAAGACTTACCCGCAATGTTTGCCAAGACGTTGAGGCGTCCTCGGTGCGGCATACCAATGCACACTTCTTCGATGTCGGCGTTGGCTGCACTGGAAAGGATGGCGTCAAGGAGCGGAATGACGCTCTCCCCACCTTCAAGTGAGAAGCGCTTTTGCCCGACGTACTTAGTTTGCAAGAAAGTTTCAAAGACTTCAGCAGCATTGAGTTTGCGCAAAATACGCAACTGCTCCTCACGAGGAGTTTTCGTTAGCCCGACTTCAATTCGGTTTTGAATCCATTTGCGTTCGGCTGGATCTTGTATGTGCATGTACTCGATGCCGACTGTGCGACAGTAGGAGTCACGCAGAAGGCCAAGGATGTGGCGCAACTTCATGTAGGGCAAGCTGCCGAATCCGCCTGTAGCGACTTCTCGGTCGAGATCCCAGAGAGTGAGACCGTGCGACGCCACATCGAGGTCAGGGTGTGAACGTTGCTTAAATTCAAGCGGATCCGTGTCAGCCATGAGATGGCCACGCACGCGGTACGAGTGGATGAGCTCTTGAACTCGAGCAGTCTTATCGATGACATCGCCCTTGAGGCTTCGCTTGTCGGTCATCCAACGAACAGGCTCGTAGGGGATACGAAGTGATTGGAAAATTTCATCGAAGAAGTCGTCGCTGAGTAAAGCATCGTGCATGCGACGGAGGAAATCTCCGGATTGTGCACCTTGAATAATGCGATGGTCGTATGTGCTCGTCAACGTGAAAGTCTTG
The DNA here is from genome assembly GCA_009917815.1 of Actinomycetota bacterium. Lineage (GTDB taxonomy): Bacteria > Actinomycetota > Actinomycetes > Nanopelagicales > Nanopelagicaceae. Next base: position 1,098 of record RGER01000083.1, on the reverse strand, counting down.
CTAATTCCCATATCTGCAAGTGCTTCTTCACTGGCGCCTTGGAACTCCGCCGGGTATTCAAGAGCGCCCACGCCAATGATTGCTCCTTGCCCAGCCATGAGGCGTGGGACCGAGTGCACTGTTCCGATAGTGCCCGGATTTGTGAGTGAAATTGTGGTGTCGGCGTAATCTTCGACAGTGAGTTTTCCTTGGCGAGCCTTGCGTACGACATCTTCATAAGCGCTCCAGAATTGCGCAAAGTCGAGTGACTCACAGCCTTTGATGTTGGGCACGAGGAGTTGTCGAGTGCCATCTGGCTTTGCAAGGTCGATGGCAATACCAAGGTTGATGTGATCGGGATGTCCGAGCGCTGGCTTACCGTCGACGAGTGCGTAGAACGAATTCATCTCGGGCATCTGCTTGAGTGCGCGCAGCATGGCGAAAGCAATGATGTGCGTGAAAGAGACTTTGCCGCCGCGACTGCGAGCTAAGTGGTTATTTATCACGACGCGGTTATCGATCAGAAGTTTGGCGGGGATGGCGCGCACACTGGTTGCTACGGGAACCGTAAGCGAACCTTCCATGTTGGTAACTACGCGGGCAGCAACACCCCGAAGAGTTTCGGTGGTTGCTGTAGTGGGAAACTCGGGTGCGGGAATGGTTGCTGCGGGAGCAACCTCCGGTGATGGGGCACTGCTGGGAGTTGAAGGCGCAACTGGGGGCGCAACTTGGGGAGCAACCAGAGTGGGAGGGGCGACTCGACCTGAAACCGGGTTGCTGCTGGGAAATTGTGGCGATACGGGAGCGCTAGCGGTCTTAGCAGCGGTCGGCAGTGTGCGGGTGGAAGCGCTTCCGGGGGTGAAGTCTGCAAAAAAATCCCACCACGCCTTATCCACTGAGTTGGGATCTTGGCGGTAGCGCTCGTACATCTCTTCTACTAGCCACTCATTTGGGCCAAATTGCGCGAGCGGGTGCTGTGGTTCTGTAGTCACGATCTCTCCCCTGGGCACGCCAACTAAATATCTTGACGTCGATAGATTAGTGGCGCGAGACCCCTGTTTGCGAACTGAAAGGGCGGGCCTGGCGCCTCCATTCCAGCGTCAATTTCCCAGCTCGATA
>RGER01000082.1 GCA_009917815.1 Actinomycetota bacterium | reverse complement strand
TTGAATCGACCGCAGGTAAAGATGGATCGGGTGGTGATCCCCGCGTGGGAGAATTTCCAGAAAAAGTAATGACTGAAGTCCATTTAGCATAGAGCGTTACATCCCCGGAGACTGTGAAGTCTGCGCCCACAGCATAAGAGGTGCCCAACCCTGTACTTAGGGTATTCCAACCAGCGAACGTGTGATTGCTCTTTTGAAGAGTGCCGCTATTTTGAGCAAGCGAATTAATTCCAGGAAGAACCGATTGCACATCGGGTACGGTGCCAGAAGTTGCACCATTTGAATCATATGTAATAGACGCAGACCATTTTGCGTAGAGCGTTAAATCGGCTGAAGGCGTGATTAGATCTCCGGGTAGGTAGGTGACGCTCCCTCTTCCATTGGCTTGTGTGTTCCAACCCGCGAAGCTATACCCAGTGAGTTGCAGGCTCCCCGAGTTGGTCGGAGCCTTTACGCTCAATGTCTTTGTCACATCAACTGCTGGCGGCACTGTTCCTGACGTAGCTAGATTCTTATCAAAAGTAACAGACCAAGAAGGTAGCGAGACTTCAAAATTATGTTTGATAGTAGTCGCCGGCGCATACGTTGCGTTTCCTTCTTGCTTTGCCCACACCTCACACGGACCAGCAGCGTTCAAAATAATATTTAGCCCATCCACCAGTTGAAAGCGTGACATCCAGCCCTGAATCAGAGAACGCTCCCGAATCAAAGGTGACACCCACCGCACGTGTTCCAGGCTCTGGAAACGTGATGGTCTGGGAGCGATTCGTAATCGTGATGCCTAAGGTGTATTCATCACTGCTGTAAACGAGCCCGTCATGAGCTCGGAATTTGATACTCACTGGATCTGATCCAGTGAACCGAAGATTTTCTAAGTCGATGTCAGAGGTAAGAATCTCATCATTAAGAGATACATCTCTCCAGGTTCCTGAAATTCGATGTTGGAAGGCTCCATTTGATGGCAGCGCAGTGATCTTTATCTTGTAAAATGGATTAGAATCCGCGTCCGTGAAAGCGGCAGCACCGAAATCATTCTTGGTGAGAGTCGAAGTAACACCAGCCGTGAGAATCGCGCTTGTGTTGGACGTGGTGGGTGCAAGGTTCGCTGGGTTGTCGACGTTACTCACACCGATTGCAGGAGTCACTACCCCAGGAATTGTGACGGTTGCTGAACCCGATGGACAACTGCCACCTGTTTGGGCCTTCGTTACCGCAAATTTCTTAGTACTGGCTACGGCCGTGATAGTCATCGAGGATCCGTTATAGCCATTCGTTGAGCAACCTGTAACAGTCACGCTTTGACCGACCGAAAATCCGTGATTCGAAGAGGTTGTGTAGGTAACGGTTCCAGCAGAAGTGGCAATTCCAGTGATATTTTTTGGGCCAATCGTGGTGGGAGATCCAATGATCGGATCCGTGATCGCTGCTCCCCAAGGAAGAGCGCTAAACGCAATACCGAAATATCCAGTAGCCCCCGAAGAGCCAACTATTCCCACCGCTATATCAATAGTGCTCAAAGTTAAATAGGTTACCTGCACCATATCCTGAGGAACATCTGACAAATTGGTGGTCTCCCGGGTCGTGAACCTCTCCAATTGGGTGCTGGAGACTGTGGAAGGTGTCAACATGGTGTTGTTGGTCAACGTGTACTGTTGAAATCCACTGAACTCGGTGAATTGAAATCCACTTCCTCCGTTATCAAGGTCAACTGATGAGATGGTGACGTTAGTGAGCACCACTGGGGTACCTGTATTACTTCCGGTATAGGTCCCGTGCTCATAGAAGGCAAAACGGAAAACTGCTTTCCCGTTACTTCCGCTAAGAGAGAGATTCGGTTGGAAGTACTCTGGTTTACCTGGGACTGCAGATTCACCATCGTAAGCAGAGACTGTTGTGTTATTTGTAGTCGTGGTCACTAATGCATCAACGGTATTTCCTGCGGAGATAGTTGCAACATTGTAATAAAGAACTTGATCGCCATTGGCGACACCAGTGCCAACAAAGTTCCGATAGTCATTAAGCTGAGTCGCCGTTCCACCTGAGGTATAGGTTCCCGTCGCTGCATTGAGAACCGTAAATGTTGTGCTATTTGCGGTATTGATAATCACATTCGTTAGATTAAAACGATTAACGGGATTTGATGTGACTCCAGTAATTGTCACGAGTTGTCCGGCTGTAAAGGAATTGGTAGCCGTATAGGTAATGACTCCATTTGAGGTCGTGACCCTTGTTATGGTTGCCGTTAAATTGGTGTGATTAAACGAGAGGGCATGACCTGTCATATCGAGCGTGGTGGCACTTGCTCGCTCCAGCGGGCCCAGAACCACGGTCATAAGTGAGAGAAGGAGTGCCACCAAAGTTCCTAGCGATACTGGACGCCACGCTTGCCTTTTCATGATCACTCCCTTCTGCCTCATCTGCTCACTTAAGAGCCCACTTAAGGCCCCTTAAGTAATGCCTGTTAGCACCATACATACCGTAGGGAAATCATGCACGCATACCTTCTGCCCGGCATAACGCGCCCATTCTTCCCGCCCGCATAGCGGGTTTACCCCAGATTTGGGCCAGCGTTCACTGCCCTTGGTCGGCAAGAGTCTGTAAGGAAATGGGATGAGCAATCGGTCGATTGTGAATCCCGCGCAGTTCATCATCGGTAGCTGGTGCGCCGATTTCCGCGCCGATTACATCTGCGACCATGCGACCACAGACCCTTGCTTGGCACATTCCCATGCCACAACGGGAGAGTAGTTTCGCCGTGCGTACGTCACTTGCACCTAAATCGTGCACTACATTTCGCACCTGCTTAAAAGTAACTTCTTCACAACGACAAAGGATGGTTTCGGGGTTTAACCAAGAACGCCATCCCTCGCGAATCTTGTAAACGCTCAGTAATGCATTGGCAAACTTGCGAATCTTAGAACGTTCTGACGCAAGGCCAACGCTGCGATTCTTAGCTTCGACAGTGGAGATTAATCCACGTTGCACTGCGATAGCTATGCCCGCAATGCGCCCTTCAATTAACGCAAGATCGACACCTCCAACTCCAGTTGATTCACCGGCAGCAAAAATTCCGTATTGGGAGGTTTCTTGAAAGGCATCTACGTGTATGACAACAGATCGGTCTATTGGGTGCACGTCAGTACTCACCCCTAATGAATGTGCAATTGTGAGATCGGGGGTAAAGCCCCAACCGGTAGCGATTGCATCGCACTTATGTACTTCGACAGTGCCTGGTTTTACAGTGAAATTTCGATCCACTTTTGCGATGACAACTTCTTCGATGCGACCATCACCGCGTGCTTCGATAATTGCATAACCCATGCGAATAGGAACTTTGGCAGCAGAAAGAATCTTGAAATAACGTACGGCGTCTTTCATCTTGCGCACATCTACCGCGCCAAGATGGTTAACCCATCCATTAACGCGGTTAGCCTCCAAAACTCCCAGGACTTTCACGCCTGCCTCAACGAGCGATGCAGCTACTGGAAGTAGGAAAGGCCCGGTACCCGCGACAAAGACCGAGCGCCCAAGGAGGGCGCCCGAGGCCTTCAAAATTGCTTGCGCTCCGCCAGCGGTCATCGATCCCGGAAGATCCCAACCGGGGAATGGAAGCGAGCGATCATAGGCGCCTGTGGCGATGAGGAGTGTTTCACCGGTAAGGGAGGTGCCATCGTTGAGCCAGAGCGTCGCTACCCCGTCTTGATAGGAGGCCCGCCAGACTTGCGTGCTGGCTCGTACTTCGATGCTTGGGTGGTTATTAATCTCCGCCTGGAGCGCAACAAAGCGCTCACCATCGTAGGAAAACTCAGCAACTGGACCATGGCGCCAATATTGCCCCCCGAGTCGAGGATTTGAATCGATGATGATGGCATCCCCGCCGGCGCGGGCAATCTCTACAGCCGCGCTCATACCCGCGGGTCCACCTCCCACAATAATTGTGCGGCTCACGAGGTAACCTCAATCCGCATGCCATCTCGTAATTGCGTAATGCACGCGCGCTGATTGGCAATGCCATCGATAGTGACGATGCAATCAAAACAGACTCCAATGCCGCAGAACATGCCGCGGGGTTGATCGTTAAAGCGTGTCTTTCGGAGCACCTGTTGACGTCTCTTCAAAAGGAAGGTGCCTACACTTTCGTTTTCGGTTGCCTCTACTTCTACGCCGTTGAGATAAATCCTCATGCCACTCCTTGAAATCTCTTCGGAAGAAATGGGGTGGCATCCATAAAGGTCGGTTTACCTAAAATCATGGCAGTGAGTATTTCTCCTGATCCAGGGGCGGTACCGATGCCAGCGCCTTCATGACCTGCGCAGTGAAAGAGCCCCTTCACATTTGCATCCTCACCAATTACCGGTAAATGATCCGGCGAGTACGGACGAAAACCTCGATAGACCCGAAGTAACTCTAATTTTGAAAGCACCGGGAATACTGAAATTGCCTGCTTCGCTAACCGCTCTAGCGCCGCCATATTTATACGGGAATCAAAGCCGATACGTTCTCGAGAGGCGCCAATTAGAATGGTTCCACTTTCGGTACCTTCGACCACTGCACTTGACTGCAACTCTGGGGAGTCACTCGCCACGTTAGCTACATAATCTGCGTCGTACACCTTGTGATGGATTAATTTTGGAGCTGGAGTCGTAACCAAAATGAATCCACGACGCGGCATGATGGAGAGTTCACTTCCCGCGAGGCGCGCAATATCCCCCGCCCATGTACCAGTGGCATTTACCACGTACCGCGTTGAGATCTCTTCTTTAGAAGTGCGCACACCGATGATTGATCCATCTTTATCTTTCGAGAAACCCAATACCTCGGTGCGCTGCCAAACCTCACCCTTCAGATGACGGACTGTTCTTAGGAAGTACGCAGCTGAGAGCATCGGTTGGCATTGACCATCGCCAGGGTAATGAATTGCAGTTTCAATTTCAGGATTCATATGAGGCTCGAGTTCACGCAATCTAGCCCCGTCAACTTCAATAGTCTCAATTCCATGAGCGTTTTGGTGTGATGCGAGTGCACGGAGGCCAGCCATGCCAGCATCGGTTCGTGAGAGCGCAATTCCACCTTTAGCTTGTAATTCAAAGTTATTTCCAATGCGATCGGCAATTTCAAACCAGGCATTACGTGAGCGCACAGCAAGTTGAATCTCTGGAACGATCTCCTTGTCAGAGACCATGATATTTCCTTCGCCGGCGCCAGTGGTGCCACCTGCGATAGGTCCGCGATCCACCACAATCACTTTGAGGCCAGCTTCGGCCATAATCAGGGCACAACTACTTCCGACCACGCCGGCGCCGATAACTACAACATCAGCGGTCTTCATGCGCTTTGCTCATTTTTCGACACAACTGGAATATCGCATGGAGCACCATCACAACAATTTGTCTTCATGTGGCAATGAGGACAGAGCCATCGAGTAGCGACGGGATCGTAAGGTTGACCGCAGAAATCGCAGGGCATCTGATTATTTGCGCTCATCTTCTTATCGTGCCTGATTCGCCCATGAGTTACAACGCGCGCGCAAGCGCGGCGGCGGCAATTCCAAGCACCAGAGTGCCAAAGAGATTAAGCCAGGCCACTCCGTGTTTCTTGGCGATAAAGAGCGTATGGGTTTCCATCGCAAAAGTGGACCAGGTGGTGAACGCGCCGGCAAAACCTGTGCCAATGATCAAAAGAGTCGTTCCTTCCGCAGTAATCACTAGACCGAGGATGAAACTTCCTAGAACATTTATCACCAGAGTGCCGAGGGGCCATGAAGAGCCATGAAGACGGCGAATTCCTAGATCAACGAGGTAGCGCATGGGAGCTCCCACTCCAGCACCCAGCATCACCCAGAGCGCTCTCATTTACTCATCTGCTTTCGTGTGAGACTCACAGTGATAAGTACTAAGAGGTACGTGCCGATCAACGAGGCCAGAATGTAAGCGATGGCGCGACCACTTTGGCCCGCAGTGAGATAGCCATCCACTTGAACCGCAAAGGCTGAATACGTGGTAAATCCGCCACAGAAACCAGTTCCCAATAGCGGGCGCCACCACCACTTCGGTGCGGCATGCTCTTCGGCGTAAACAATCAGAAGCGCGAGCAAGACGGCACCGATGTAATTCACTAAAAGAGTCGCCCATGGAAAAGAGTTTTCATCCATCACGCTTGCGATTGCCCAACGGGCAAGTGATCCCACCATGCCACCCACGGCAATAACCCCTAAGGGCTTCACTAACTTCACCTAGAAACGCTCCGTCTGAGCATCTGGCGCAAGAGTGAACCGACGACACTGATAAGAAGAGAGCCAAAGAGCGCTGACCAAAAAGAGGTGATGGTGAGGGCGTCTGTCCATGCTGCTGTGATGGCAAACATGCTTGCGTTGATCACCAGCATGAAGAGGCCAAAAGTAATGAGTGTGATGGGAATGGTGAGAACTTTCACGATGGAACCAATAAAGGCGTTTACTAATCCAAAGACGAGGGCAATCCAGAGGTATGACCAGAGCCCACCTGTCACATCTATTCCAGGAATCAGCGCCGCAGCCACCCAAATTACAAAAGCTGAAATCCCCCAGCGAAGAAGTAACTTCATAGAGAGATTCTTACTTATCTTTTGGGTAAGGACAGTGACGACACCCGCGACTACAACACCGTTCCCGGTGCGCAAGGTACACCTCGGTCATAACAAAGAGACCCGTGATGGGATCTATATATCCTGCATCACCCCGCTCACACGCCTCTCGATGAGCGGCGATGATCCGCGCATCGAGCTCCATCAGGTTTAGAGACCTTCGCGGCGGCGAATTTTGCTACCCAACCAACGAGCAGGGTCGTACTTCACATCAACAACGCGTTCCTTCATAGGAATGATGGCGTTATCAGTAATGCGAATATGCTCGGGGCAGACCTCGGTGCAGCACTTTGTGATGTTGCACATGCCAAGGCCGTGCTTCTCTTGAGCTGCACGCTTGCGATCG
>RGER01000081.1 GCA_009917815.1 Actinomycetota bacterium | reverse complement strand
GAACCCTTCCTCCTGCGGGCCGGATTACTCGCGCGCACTCCGCGCGGTCGAATTGCCACTGCTGCTGGATGGAGCCATCTGGGGTTGCCCGCTCCTGCTGGCATTGACCAACCGGAGCTCTTCGACTCACCTTGAGGCGCCCAGGGTGCGGCTGGGGGCATTCTTTACCCCTAGAATTGCCAAGCCCACCGACCTACCTGGTCGAGACTGACGCTGAGGAGTTCGCCCGTGAAGCAGATTCAATCCATGTTGCCGTTGATCTTGATGGCAGCTGCTTTCTGGTTCCTCATTATTCGTCCCAATCGTAAGAAGCAGGCCGCTATGGTCGCCATGATCGCCGCGCTCGGACCGGGCGCCCGCGTCATCACCTCGAGCGGCATTAAGGGAACCATCATTTCCATGGGCGAGAGCGAAGTTGTCTTGGAGATCGCCCCAGGTGTTCACACCACGTGGACCAAAGGCGCCATCACGAAAGTTGAGAAGGTCGACTAAATGGCAACACCTACCTCTTCGCGCCCCAGTCGGGCGCTTCTCATCCTCTTTGTTTTAACCATCGCCTTGGGCGCAACTGCTTTCATTCAAGGTGCCAAGAGCGTACGTCTCGGTCTCGATCTTCGTGGAGGAACCTCGGTTACCTTGGTGCCGCGGGTGGCGGCTGCTGATAAGCAGAACAAACTCACCGCTGAATCGATTGATCAAGCTGTTGGAATTATTAGACAACGCGTTAACTCACTCGGCGTCGCTGAATCAGAAGTGACTGCGGTGGGTAGCGGTACAAATCGACAGATTGTGATTTCTGTTCCGGGAGATACCGGTCGTCGCATCGTTGAGTTAGTCGGTCAAACTGCAGAACTGCGATTCCGCCAAGTACTTCTTGAAGGTACTCCAGGGGTGAGCGTCGTTGACACCGCAACTGCGGCTACTGGCGAACTCACCGAAGCGTTAAAGGCGCAATACGCGGCCTATGACTGCACAAAGAAAGAGAACCTTCAAGGTGGTGGCGGCGATGATCCCAATGCCGCCCTCGTCTCCTGCGATCGCACTGGAACCGTGAAGTATCTCCTCGCTCCTGCCAAAGTAGTGGGCGCAGATGTTTCCACGGCTTCATCTGTTCTGGATCAACAGGGCGGTGGAGGGTGGATGGTAAGCCTCAATTTCAACGGGGATGGCACCACCAAGTTTGGTGAATTGACCTCTCGTGTGGTCTCTCTTACTCAGCCACAAAATCAAGTCGCTATTGTGCTTGATGGCTTGGTCATTTCAGCTCCTCGCATCATTTCCGCGATTACCGCAGGAAATGCTCAAATCACAGGCAACTTCACTCAGACCGATTCCGCAGATCTAGCAAACGTGCTGAAGTACGGTGCGCTGCCACTCGCATTCGATCAGGGCGAAGTTCAACAAATCTCGCCTACTTTGGGTGCCGATCAACTTCATGCCGGTCTCTTGGCAGGATTTATCGGACTCATCCTTGTTCTCATCTATTCACTTCTTTACTACCGCGGCCTCGGCATCGTCACGGTTGGCTCGTTGGCAGTTGCTGGCGCCCTCACGATGTTGATGTTCCTCGTCCTTGGTAAGGGCATTGGATTCACATTGACGCTCGCGGGCATCGCCGGTGCCATCGTCTCGATCGGTATCACCGCGGACTCCTTCATCGTCTTCTTCGAGCGTTTACGCGACGAAGTTCGCGATGGTCGCTCTTTGCGTAGCGCGGTCGAATCCGGCTGGGTGCGGGCGCGCCGCACGATTATCGTGGCCGACTCAGTCTCCATCATCGCCTCCGTGCTGCTCTACTTCTTTGCCGTGGGTGGCGTCAAGGGATTCGCGTTCACGCTCGGTCTTACGACATTGATCGACTTGGTCGTTGTATTCCTCTTCACCAAGCCGCTACTCACGCTCTTGGCACGCACCAAGTTCTTTGGTGGTGGGCATCCGCTGAGTGGACTCTCGCCAGCACGTCTTGGCTCTAAGCGAGCTATTACTACGATCGCAGAGGAGGCGTAATGGCCGGCTCATTCGGTGCACGTCTATACAACGGCGAGCTCTCATTCGACTTCATTGGCAAGCGCAAGCGTTGGTATGCCCTCTCGGGTGTTTTGATGCTGGTTTCCATCGTGGTTCTCTCTCTTCAAGGTTTGCATCTTGGTATCGAATTCAAAGGGGGGGCATCCTTCAGTGTGAAGAAGGTCGGTGTATCGATCGCAGCAGCCACTGAGGCTGTGAAATCTACTGGGCTCTCATCTGAACCTGTCGTGCAACTTATTGGAACTGACAAAGTTCGCGTGCAAACGGGGATTCTCAAGCCGGGCCAATCCGCAGCGATTCAAGATGCTTTGGCAGCAAAGTTTGGTGTGGTTGCCAATGACGTGGATTACCAACTCATCGGACCATCCTGGGGAGCGGAAATTACCAAGAAAGCGCTCTACGGCCTCATTGGGTTCTTGATCGTTGTTGTGCTCTACCTTGCCCTGGCCTTCGAGCCGAAGATGGCTATCGCAGCGATCATTGCCGTGATTCACGACGTCTTCATCACCGTCGGAATCTATGCATTAGTGGGATTCGAAGTGACTCCGGCAACCGTGATCGGTTTCCTCACTATTTTGGGTTACTCGCTCTATGACACCGTGGTGGTCTTCGACAAGGTGCGCGAAAATACTCGAACAATTGCTGGTGGTTCCCGGATGACTTACTCACAAGCAGCAAACCTCGCGGTCAATCAGACATTAGTGCGCTCTTTCAACACCTCGCTGATCGCTCTCTTGCCTGTGGGATCAATCCTCTTTGTCGGTGCGGCCCAGGAGTCTGCCCTCGATGCGGACGTTGCTTTGGCTCCTTTGATCGCCACTCTGCAAGGGAATTATCCGAAAGCACCGACTGCTGATATTACCCGCGCGTACGAGTTGGCTGCGCATGCGCATCGAGACCAACTCCGTAAATCGGGCGAGCCTTACATCACCCATCCGCTAGCGGTGGCTGGAATTCTCGCCGATCTCGGGATGAACACGCCCACTTTGATTGCGGCCCTTTTGCACGACACTGTTGAAGACACTGAGTACTCGCTCGAGCAGATCAAGCGCGATTTCGGCGCTGAAGTGGCTGAACTGGTAGATGGTGTCACCAAGCTCGACAAAGTTACTTTCGGAAAGGCTGCTGAAGCCGAAACAGTTCGCAAGATGGTGGTTGCGATGGCACGAGACATCCGAGTGCTGGTTATTAAATTGGCAGATCGTCTTCATAATGCGCGCACGTGGCGGTATGTGTCATCTGAAAGTGCCGAGAAGAAAGCCAAAGAGACTCTCGATATTTATGCTCCGCTTGCACATCGACTTGGAATGAATGCGATCAAGTGGGAACTCGAAGATCTTTCATTTGCCACGCTCTATCCAAAAATGTACGAAGAGATCTCTCGTCTGGTAGCTGAGAGTGCTCCGACACGAGAGGGCAATCTTGCCCAACTGCTAGAGACGGTTAACTCCGATTTATCTGCCGCTGGGGTCGTTGCTGAGGTCTCCGGGCGACCGAAGCATTACTACTCGGTTTATCAAAAAATGGTTGTGAGAGGTCGCGACTTTGCGGATATCTACGATCTAGTGGGACTGCGCGTTCTCGTTGATGATGTCAAGGATTGCTATGCGGCTCTCGGCACGATTCACACGCGATGGAATCCGGTACCTGGTCGTTTTAAGGATTACATTGCAATGCCAAAGTTCAATCTCTATCAATCCCTACACACAACGGTGATCGGACCTGAGGGAAAGCCAGTAGAGATCCAGATTCGCACGCACGACATGCATAGGCGCGCGGAGTACGGAATTGCGGCGCACTGGAAATATAAACAAGGTGGGATCGACCCGAGCGCGGCCTCAGAGATGGAGTGGCTCAAGCGACTTCACGATTGGCAACGAGAGACCGAAGATCCTGGAGAGTTTTTGGAATCTCTCCGCTTTGATCTGAACTCGGCAGAGGTCTACGTCTTCACACCGAAGGGTGATGTAGTGGCGTTGCCCACCGGCGCTACGCCAGTGGATTTTGCCTACTCGGTACATACCGACGTTGGTCATCGCTGTACCGGCGCCAAGGTGAACGGTCGTCTGGTTCCGCTAGATTCACGTTTACAAATCGGCGATGTAATTGAAGTTTTCACCAACAAATCCGAAAACGCAGGACCGAGCCAGGATTGGCTCGCCTTCGTTCGGAGTCCTCGCGCGCGGAACAAGATCAAAGCCTGGTTCACCAAAGAGCGCAGAGAAGAAGCGATTGAATCCGGGCGCGATCAGATCGCACGTGCCATGCGAAAGCAAGGATTACCGCTGCAGAAGCTCCTCTCGGGAGAATCATTACTCGCGTTAGCTCACGAACTTCGATATACCGATGTGGATGCTCTCTACGCAGCGGTTGGGGATGGACACGTCTCTGCGGCCAGCATCATTAGCAAACTCACAGCCATTGTGGGGGCTGACGACGAGGCTCCCGAGACCGTGCTTTCGGTTCCGCAACGATCGCGCAGGGTAGGAGACCCGGGAGTTTCGGTTAAAGGTAGTGAAGATATATGGATCAAACTTGCAAAGTGCTGCACGCCCGTACCGGGGGATGAAATCAATGGATTTGTGACTCGCGCGAGCGGAGTCTCTGTTCACCGAAGCGACTGCATCAACGGCAAGGCAATGTTAGAACATGAACCCGAGCGGAGAGTTGAAGTTGAGTGGACGCCTTCGAGTCTCTCGCTCTTCTTGGTAAATATCCAAGTCGAGGCATTGGATAGGGCTCGATTGCTCTCCGACGTAACGCGCACGCTCTCGGATCAGCACGTCAATATTCTGAGCGCTGCTGTGCACACCTCGAAGGATCGCATCGCATTTTCGCGGTTCACTTTTGAGATGGCAGACGCCACTCATTTGGAGACTGTATTGAAGGCAGTGCGCAATATTTCAGGCGTTTACGACGTCTATCGCGTCACTAACGTTTAGCGTTATTTGTATTGCGCGAGCGATTTCTCGGCTTCGGCTAACCAGAGGCGACGAGCATCGGCAGCCTCCCGAGCTTCCTTCTCCTTTTTGGCATCACCAGCTGCAGCGGCCTTTGCTGCCTGCTTCTCATAACCTGCAACCGCTTCGGCAAGCTTGGCCACGCTCTCTTCGGCGCGCTTACGTGCTACTGGATCTGTTCGCTGCGCCTCTTGTTGATCCGCTTCGCGGATGACCTTCTCTACCGCGCGGAGTCTGCCTTCGAACTTATCTTTTACATTGCGGGGGAGTTGGCCAGCCTTCTCCCACCGCTCCTGCACATCACGGAGAGCGCGCTTCGCGTCTGAGAGCTTGGTGATGGGTAGCAGCGCTTCTGCCTCCACCAGCAATGCCTCCTTCACAGCAAGATTCGCGGTGAAGGACTCTTCACGCTTGGCGAAGTCAGCGGCTTTAGCGGCAAAGAATGAATCCTGTGCGGCTTTGAAGCGTTTCCACAATTTATCTTCGTCTGCCTTTCCTGCGCGGCCGGCAACTTTCCACGAATCCATCAATGTTTTGTACTTGCGCGCAGTGTTTACCCAATCCGTAGATGTAGCCAGTTTTTCAGCCTCTGCGATGAGGCTCTCTTTTGCACCCACGAATTCGCTTCGTTGCTTATCCAATGACGCGAAATGCGTGCGGCGACGCTTGTCGAACGCATTTCGAGCCGTAGAGAAACGCTTCCAGAGCGCCTCATCAGTTGCCTTATCGAGTCGAGTTGCCTTCTTCCATTCATCGAGCAAGACCTTAAGACGATCGCCCACCACTTTCCAAGCATCTGTCGCGCATATCGCCTCAGCCTCCTCGACAAGTTTCTCTTTGAGCACCTTAGCTTCGGCACGAGCAGCGTTCTTGGCTTCAGCAGCGGCTATCTTGCGAGCGGCTTCTTCTTCTCGGCGCTGGGCTGCTAGAGGCGAAATATTCTCTACGGCAATCTTGAGGGCAGCCAAGTTTCCAACGGCGTTGATGCTCTCGACTTGTTGGCGGAGGCGTTTGATGGCTTCTTCGCCATCCTCGGCAAGCATCGCTCCGTTTCGCAAACGATCTGCTGTCAACGCGACTTCGGCTGCAAGCGTTTCGAATTTACGAACGAAGTACGCCAATGCTTCTTCGTTACTCTTTCCGGGATAGGAGCCCACGGCGCGCTCACCACTATCCGTGCGCACGTACACAGTGCCGTCATCACCCACTCGACCGAATGAAGAGGGATCACCAACGAGGGCGGCTGCCGCTGATTGTGGGACTTGAGCGGGGGTAACGTGATCAGTCATGACAGGTCCTTCGTTGCGCTAGATAGCTGACGGGTCGGCAGGTGGACGGGCGGACTATTTAACTCTTACAGACGAGAGCGTAACGGTCTTCTTCGGTGCTCCGTCACTCTTGCCGTTATCGGTCCCCTCAGCGGCGATGGCATCGAGTACCTCGAGGCCGGAGATCACCGTGCCGAACGGGGTGTAATTTGGCGAGAATTGTGAATCTTTGAAGACGAAGAAGAATTGACTGCCGTTGGTGCCTGGCCCCGCATTGGCCATGGCGAGAGTTCCGCGAGGGTAGGTCGCACCGGTGAGATTCTCGTCAGCGAAGGCATATCCAGGCCCACCAGAACCAGTCGCGGAGGGATCGCCGCATTGAAGGGCCGTAAATCCGGGCGCGTTGAGGAGGCGGTGACACTTCGTGCCATCGAAGTAGTTCTTACTCGCCAGGAAGGCGAAGGAGTTCACCGTGCAGGGCGCGGCTGCGGAGAGTGCGACCACGACGGTGCCGCGATTGGTAACGACGGTAGCCGTTCGCTGTCCAGGGGTGGCCTTCGAAGGTGGGAGCCCAGTGAACTTCTCGCTCCCTCCGTTCGAGCGGGTGTAGGTGCAATTCACGCTGGAAACGGAGGTAGCCGCTGCACTCGCCGATGTCGAGGCTGTCGGAGTTGCTGATGGAGTTGATGGGCTGGCCGCAGGAGTAGCGGGAGCTGTGGTGCTCGTCGAACTTTCTGCGTTGATTGGTGTCTCAGAAGGTGCGGGGGTATTGGAGGGGGCGGCCACCGGAGTATC